>JAADFV010000035.1 GCA_013152695.1 Chloroflexota bacterium
GTTATGGGTGTGGCTGTCGGGGTCGGGGTGCTTGTGGGCTGCGGTGTCGGTGTAGCTGTGGGGATGGGTGTAGTCGTCGGGGTAGTCGTACTCGTGGGTGTGGATGTGGGGGTGGGCGTAGGTGTTTGCGCAGGGGTGAGACGAGGGGT
This sequence comes from Chloroflexota bacterium, assembly GCA_013152695.1. The sequence goes on from JAADFV010000035.1 coordinate 150, forward strand.
TGCCGAAGGCGTACGCGTCGTTGCCGGTACGACGACGGGTACTACCGGTGATGCGGGAGCACTCGTAGCAGGCACCGTGGGAGGCTTACTCGGTGTTGCGGGGACGACTCTATTTTTCAGGGTGAATGTGAGGAGAAGGGCGAGGACGAGAACAGCAGCAAGCGGAGCGAGGCTACCGATCAGGCGAGAAATGTCAGGTAAAGCAAAACGACGACGAGGTGCCGGCTGGGCCATGGCCGCGCTGAGAAATGCCGATCGGCCAGGACGCAAACCGTGGGGAGGTGGCGGTACATCCGCCAGAGCCAGGCGCAGGTCTTGGGCAAGAGGCAACAACGGCAGCAGGTCAACGTCGAGCTGGCTGGCTTTGCCGTTAGGACTGCCGATCAGAATCTCGTCGAGAGCTTGGTCGAGGAGAAGGTCGCTCTGTTGAGTCGTCATGATTTAGTGGGAGGCACGACGGTAGCCGCGGGGTGGGGTTGGGGAGTAGGAGGAGTAAGAAGCTTTCGCAGATTAGCAAGGCCTCGGCGTTGTAAGGCGCGTACAGCTTCTTCTGTTTTATCAAGAATAGCTGCAACTTGGGGAGCAGTGAGTCCTTCGCCAAAGCGGAGGATGATCACATTGCGTTGGTCTTCGGAAAGCTGTTGGATGGCCTGAAGCAAATATTCCCGCTCGATACGTTCCCCTACCACGTAATCAGGGAGGGTGTTGGGTGGGAGAGAGATGCCTTCGTGCAGGGCGCTGGTCGGGCGCCGCTGGCGTCGACGCACATCGTCGACAATGGCGTTGTGGGCGATACGGTATAACCAGGATTGAAGGGTGTCACGGGCGAATTTACCGCGATCGAGCGCCTCCAGCATTTTCAGAAATGTGGTGGAGGTCAGATCCTCGGCGCGTGGGGCGTCGCCTACATGACGATAAATATAGGCGTATATCTTCGGCGCATATGTGTCATAGATATGGGCCAGGGCTGTTGGGTCTCGCTCACGAGCCCGCTGTAACAGCTCTGCCTGTGCGGCTGTCATGGCGCCATCGCGTGGTGAATGTGAAATAGGTTTGGTAATAAATCTGGCTTTCTATCAATGTAGACGCCAAGGGGGCTGATTTCAGTACGGGCAGCAAGGAAAAACCGGTGAAAAAATCACCGGTTTTCTGAAAAATGAGGTTCAGTGGCGCTTGGCGCCGCACTTGCGGCAGTAGCGGTCGCCGGGATCGAATGGGGCACCACAATTTCGGCAAAATCGGTCTTTACCCGCGGGTGATGAACCCGCACGTGCCTTTTTCTGGCCGCGGTTCTTGCGCTTGGGCGATGGCAACTCTGGTTCGAACTCGGGGGTGCGCGTACGCCAGAGGCCGTAGGCGCCAAATCCGATGAGTACAACCGCTGCCACAGCCAATCCCACAAGAAGCCAATCTGGCCCATTGCTCTTGCTGACGGGTGTTGGCGCTGGCTCCGGCGCAGGTGCCACCGGTTGTTTTTCGGTTTCGGGCATGGTCATAGCCCCCGTGGGATTACGGTAGCTAACTTTTTGGCTAATGACCTGGTCTGCAGCGATGACACCCAGATTTCGCTGTAAGAGGACGCCTCCGCCTGCCATTTGCTGGTTTGTTTCTTCTACCGGTTCAAGGCTGATATCGGTGCTGTCAGGTGGTAGGAGGATTTCGATGGAGGCTTCGTCTGTAACGAAGTAGTTGGGAGGTAGTTTGAAGTCGATGACCCTTTGGTCTCCCTGAACCTTCAAGGGAATGTAGTATTCGACTCGAAATAGGGGCCCGTCGGCTGTTACGGTAATGATGGTATTGCCATTGTCATCGATGCTCGATTCCCAGACGCTATTGATCAGGCGACCGTCGTCTCCCGCTGAGGCAACGGCGTTGATGAAGGCGCCAGCGGGAATGGGAACACGAAACGGTTGGTCGGGCTGCAGTAGTTCGCCGTCGAAGATAACCAACAGACGGGGATCGTCATATTCGGGCCAGAGTTTGATGAAAAGTCTGTTGAGAGTTGTAGGACCCTGGGCGCTACTTACGGTCGCAAGTAGCAGGAAACTAAGAATGATGGTGAAGAGGATACTGTAGCGTTTCATGCCCGTTATTATAGCATGATACAGCAAATTCGATAAGATTCTTTTTTTCGACATTGACGGATCGCCAAGTAAACGTTACAATCAGAGATAGGCTGCGAGAGCAGTTTTTATTTCCTGTTCGTGTTTTCCGAACTCTTCATGCGACAATCGATTCATCGCTATGATACACATCGCTACACATCCTCTTATTCGCCACAAAGTTACGATTTTGCGGCGTGTCGACACTGAATCGCGCAAGTTTCGCGACCTTATCCGCGAAATCACCATTTTGTTGGCTTATGAGGCGACAGCAGACCTGGCGGTTAGTCCTACTAAGGTGCAAACACCCCTGGCGGAAGCGAATGGCTTTGAGCTGCAAGAGAGGATCGGGCTGGTACCTATCCTGCGGGCGGGGTTAGGGATGGTAAACGGGATTTGGGAGCTCATGCCGCAGGCCGAGGTCTGGCATATCGGTCTTTATCGGGACGAACGCACGCTCAAGCCGGTGGAATACTACAATAAATTGCCCGTGGCTCCCACCGTACAGGTTGTCCTCATTCTCGATCCCATGCTGGCGACAGGCGGTTCTGCCATTGCTACAGTAGATATTCTTAAACGCTGGGGAGCACAACGCATCAAATATCTGGGCGTCATTGGTGCCCCGGAAGGTGTCAAAGCCCTGTCTGAAGCTCATCCTGATGTCGACATCTATCTGGCGGCAGTGGATGATCATCTTACTCCCGAGCCGCAAAAGCCCGGTGATCCTCCTGCTGGCTTTATTGTTCCCGGTTTAGGCGATGCCGGTGATCGCCAGTTTGGCACCGGTTGAGACCCGTTCTTCAAGGAGATAAAGGTATGGACAATCGTCCTAGTTGGGATGAATATTTCATGGGCATTGCTTTGCAGGTGGCCAAACGCAGTACCTGCGACCGCGCTCATGTCGGCGCCGTGATCGTCCGTGATCGTCGCATTCTTACCACGGGTTATAATGGTTCGCCTTCTGGCCTGCCCCACTGCGATGATGTGGGGCATTTATTGGTGGATGGGCATTGTGTCCGCACCATCCACGCCGAGCAAAACGCGATCGTGCAGGCAGGCTATCTGGGGGTATCGGTGCGGGGGGGTACCCTTTACGTGACACACCAGCCGTGCCTGACCTGTGCGAAGTTGATTATCAATGCCGGTATTCGTCGCGTGGTCTACGCCGGTACCTATCCCGATAATCTTGCCCGGCAATTTTTAGCCGAGGCCGGTGTCGGTTTGCAGCAGATGACCCTACCGAGCGAGCTGCAAAATGCTGTGATCTATCGTTCTGATGATGAGTCGACCAGCGACTAATCCCACACACCTATCCACACATTCCACACACCACATTTACCCAAAGGAGATGCTTTATGGGCAGAAACGATGAAATCAAGGCTGCTGAACATGAGATATACTATCCTCCCGAAGAGGTTGTAAAGCAGGCACACATCCAGGACTACGAGGCCGTTTATCAGAAAGCACTCGATGATCTCGAAGGTTTTTGGGCGGAACGGGCCGAGAGTTTGGACTGGTACGAGCGTTGGGAGGAGGTGCTGGATGAGTCGAATGCCCCCTTCTACAAATGGTTTGTGGGGGCGAAAACCAATATCGTTCACAATGCCCTCGATCGGCACATGAAAACCTGGCGGCGCAATAAGATCGCGCTGATTTGGGAGGGCGAGCCAGGAGATCGCCGTTCTTTTAGTTACTATCGCCTATGGCAAGAAGTGGGTAAGTTTGCCAATGTTCTCCGCAGTATGGGGGTGCAAAAGGGCGATCGTGTGACGATTTACATGGGTCGCGTCCCCGAACTTCCCATCGCCATGCTGGCCTGCGCCAAAATTGGGGCCGTACATTCGGTCGTTTACGGTGGTTTTAGCGAGCAGGCCCTGGCCGATCGTATCGAAGACGCCCAAAGTCGCGTCCTGATTACGGCCGATGGCGCCTGGCTTCGCGGCAAGATTGTCGAGCTCAAGAAGACGGCGGACGAAGCCGTGCATCGTTCACCTGTGGTCGAGCACATGATTGTGGTCAAACGCACCGGCCAGGATGTTTACATGGAACCGGGCCGCGATTATTGGTTACACGATCTTTTGGCCCTGCCCATCGCCTCGCCCAAATGCGATACCGAAGTCATGGATGCCGAAGACCCCCTCTTTATTCTCTACACTTCGGGCACGACCGGCAAACCCAAGGGTTTGATCCACACCCATGGCGGCTACCAGGTCTACACCAGTACGACTCTGAAATGGGCCTTCGATCTCAAAGAGGAAGACCGCTGGTGGTGTGCAGCCGACCCCGGTTGGATCACAGGGCACAGCTACATTGTCTATGCCCCTTTGATTCTGGGCGCCACCAGTTTCATGTACGAAGGGGCGCCTACGCATCCATACCCCAATCGTTGGTGGAAGATGATCGAGCATTACGGCATCACCATTCTGTACACTGCGCCCACGGCTATCCGCGGCCTCATGCGCTTTGGCGATGCCTGGCCCAGCCGACACGATCTGAGCAGCCTACGTTTGCTAGGCACGGTCGGCGAACCGATCAATCCTGAGGCCTGGCGTTGGTATTATCGCGTCATCGGTAAAGAAAAATGTCCCATTATTGATACCTGGTGGCAGACAGAAACCGGCGGTTTCATGATTACCCCCCTACCCTCCGTTCCCCTTAAACCGGGTTCGGCCACCCGACCTTTCCCAGGCATTATTGCCGATGTCGTGGACGAAGACGGGGAACCGGTGCCTTCGGGTGAAGATGGCTATCTTGTGATCGAACGCCCCTGGCCCGGTATGGCCCGCACCGTGTATGGTGATCCCGACCGCTACGTCGAACAGTATTGGCAACGCTTCCGGGAAAAGGGGTACTATCTTACGGGCGATTCCGCGCGCAAAGATGAAGATGGCTATTTCTGGATTATTGGTCGCATCGATGATGTGATCAAGGTCAGTGGTTATCGTCTGGGCACGGCCGAAATCGAGAGTGCTTTGGTGAGCCATCCTGCCGTGGCAGAGGCTGCCGTTATCGGTATTCCTGACGAGCTCAAAGGTAATGTCATTTGGGCGTACTGCATTCTCCGCAGCGGCTTCCAGGGTTCTGATGAGCTGGCTGACGAGCTGAAAAAACATGTTCGTCACGAAACCGGCCCCATCGCTGTTCCCGCCAAAATTACCTTTGTCGACAAGCTGCCCAAGACTCGCTCCGGCAAGATCATGCGCCGTGTGCTCAAGGCGCAGGCTTTGGGCAAAGATGTCGGCGATGTTTCTACGCTTGAAGCCTGAGCCCGGCTGTCAACGTCAAGCAGATGATCAGGGGCGGCCAGCTTGGCCGCCCTTCTCCATAGCCTTTTCATGAATGACGAACTCTCTCTGATCCAAAACCAGCTCCGTACCTGTCGCCGTTGTGCCGAGGCAGGATATCCAATCCAAGGCCCGCCCATCTTTTCCGGCACGGCTGCTGCTCGTCTCATGGTTGTGGGGCAGGCGCCCGGCGTTGTCGAAGTGACCCAAACCCATCAACCTTTTAGTGGAAAAGCAGGGGCACGCCTTTTTCGTTGGTTTCAGCAAGTGGGTTGGGAAGAGAAAGCATTTCGGGCGATGTACTACATGACCTCGGTCACCAAATGTTTTCCCGGCCCCAACAAATCGGGACGGGGGGATCGCGCTCCCACGCGTGCCGAGCAGCGCCTCTGCCGCGACTGGCTCGAGGCTGAAATTTTGCTTGTCGATCCGGAAGTCATTGTTCCCGTTGGGAAAATGGCTATTGACTATTTCTTTGGCCGCGGCTTCAAACTCGTCGATCTCATCGGCCAACGTTTTCAGCTCGACGGCCGTATCGTCATTCCTTTTCCCCATCCTTCTGGTGCTTCCGCCTGGATTCAGCAACCCGCGCATCAGGCCCTCATCCGCAAGGCTATTCGCCAACTACAAAAGGTGCGGGAAGAGTTGGAAGAAGGGAGGAAGGAGTAGGTAGTAAGAAGCAGGGAGTAAGGAGCAGGAAGCAAGGAGTAGGAAGCAGGGAGCGAGTGGCGGGGAGGGTGAGGTGGTGTGTACCGGGGTGTTTGGGACAAAAGGAAAAAGACACTGTATCAATTGAGTTGGCGCGGACAAAGTGCGATGCACTTCAGTCAGCGAAATCTTCATGCACCACCGATTAAACGGATACAGTCTCAAGGAAAAAACCTCAGTTGCCAATTATGTATATTTGCAGTATCATATCTTATGTCACTGTTACGCACGGCTGATTGGATTACGGGTTTATGATTTGATTCAACTGGTTTCAATCCTGTTCTTATTGACCTGTTCCGCCAGCAGTTACAAAGGAAGTCGCTATCGAATCGTAACAAAATGGTCTCAACAAGGGGTTTGCTTTCCGGTTAGCGCGGCGATAAAATGATCAAATTATGGCTCGCATTCTCTGAAAGCAACCAGACCAAAAAGTTATAACGACACCCATACGTGCCGTAAATATACACTATCTTAGCGAGAATTGCGTTATTTCCCCCAAAACCCCACCTTTTTTCAATCCCCCCGTTGCTTTTTCCTCGCTCCCCCGTCTTGACTCGTAAAGAACCGTTGTCGCGCCCTCCCCCAGACGAGGCAACATTGGTCGCTCGGGCTGCCCGAAACGACCAAGACGCTATCGCCGCGCTCTACGATCTTTACGCCCCGAAGATATACAGCTACATCTATCACCGGACCAGCGATCAGATCGTAACTGAAGACCTGACCGGACAGGTGTTTCTGCGTATGATCGAGGCTGTAAAGGCGGAGAGAGCTTGGCATACCTCCTTTTCAGGCTGGCTTTATCGCATTGCCCATAACCTTGTTGTTGATTACTATCGTCGACGAGGCAGAGCCATCCACACCGATATCGACGAGTCGCCTAACATCCCTGCCCACAATAGCGATCCGTACAAACTTGCGGCAGCGATTTTGGACAGTGATGCGTTGGTGCGCGCCATCGGCGAACTGACGGAGGAGCAGGCACAAGTCGTCACCCTCCGCTTCCTCGAAGGATACAACATCGCCGAGGTTGCAGAGATCCTGGGCAAAACCGAAGGTGCCATCAAGGCCCTTCAGTACCGCGGCGTAGCCAGTTTACGCCGCATCATGAAAAACGGTCAATGAATACCTCTGACGCACAACTCATCGATTTCTTCCAGGAAATGTTGGAAGAAATGGACCAGGAATCCTCTTTCCTGGATGTTGAAACGCGTCTTGAACACGAGCCCGCTATCCAAGATCTGGCTGAGATGCTGGAAACGGTCGAAATTTTGCAGGCTGCCGCAAAACCTGTTCCCGATCTCGCAGAAGGGCTTGAACGCGTGCGTGTTCGCGTCATGGCCAGTGTTACAGACTCAGATTTTGCCGCAGAGCCACCACCGGTCAGCATTCATCTGCCGCAACTCTCCTGGTGGCAGCGTTTACGTGCGGCCCTGCAGATGCCTGCTGTCCCGCGATGGGCCACCGTGGCCGTTGCTGCCGTCTTCGTTCTTGCCCTGAGCATGACCACAACCATCTCGGCTTCGGCTCAGGCCTTGCCAGGACAACCTCTTTATCCGGTCAAGCGCGTTACCGAACAGGCCAAGATATTCCTCACCCTCGACAATACGAAAAAATTACAACTGCAGCAACAGTTCAAAGAAGAACGCCTGGATGAAATTTCCGAATTGCAGCGCCGCAATATTCAGGCCAAAGTCAGTTATGATGGCGTGCTCAAAGGACGTAAGCAAGGAGGGTGGTTGATCGGGGATTGGTTGGTTTTTATGGAAGGTGGGGATCAATTGCTCAGCCAGCTCCCTGTAGGCACGATGCTGCATGTCACTGGTTGGACAACCGGCGTCGATCATGGCAATGCTATCGACAACGCCCAATGGTCAGTCATTCATGTGCCTGAGACGACTCCTACCCCCACCCCTTCGGCTACACCCCCGCCCGCTCAGCCTGGCGATCTGCTCCTTTCTGCCCCAACCGACACGCCGGCGCCTGTCGTACCGAGATACTCGCCCACACCTGAACCCACGCGGCACCATAGCGAAGTCAAGGTTCCCGCCACCGCCACACCGAAACCCAAGCCGACTTACACCCCGACCCCAACACCTACCCCTACCCTCACCGGCACTCCTACGACGACCCCAACGCCCTTGCCTACCCCTATCCCGACCTTTCAGGCGACAGGCCGGCTGACGGGTATCACACCCACCAGCATCGTCATAGGCGGCATCATCTATCAACTGGGGCCGGACCTTTCGACCTCAGGATTGCAAATCGGCAGCCAGATCGAAGTTGTCTACCGGATCCTCAGTGATGAAAGTCGCATAGCCCTACAGATCAAAGTTTTAGCCCCCGCCCCTACCCCAAGTATTCGCCAGGTTAGAGGCTACATCGACGACGTTGACAGTGGCTCAATCACCGTAGCGGGGCAGCGATTCCTCTTCACCGGCAGTACGCAATTCCCGGCACAACCCCTCGCCAAAGGGCAGTATGTGCGTGTCACCGGTCACACATCGGCTGATGGCGTATCCCTTTTTGCCGACCAAATCGAATTGATCTTTATGGGTAGTACCGCCTTTGCCGGCGAAATCACCGCTGTACAAGGGAACACCATCATTGTCAATGGCACCTCTGTCGATACCAGTCAGGCCCAGATCAAGGGGCGGATTCAAGTAGGCGCCTGGGCCGAGATCGCCGGTAAAATCAAGCCGGATGGCACGGTTTTGGCAGAAAGTGTGGTCATTACCCCCCCCACAGCCACACCCCAGCCGGCCACGGCAACCCCCACAACCCTCCCCACAGAAACCCCCACCCCCCTTCCTCCTCCCACAGCAACCCCCGAACATATCACTTCGCCGACGCCAGAACCCCCCACAGCGACGGTCGCCCCACCGACTGCCACAGCCATTTCTCCTTCACCAACGCCAGAACCGCCCACGGCGAC
>JAADFV010000036.1 GCA_013152695.1 Chloroflexota bacterium
CCTCAACGGGAGCAACGCAAGCGACGACGGTTCTGCCGCTACCGGTATGCAGGCCGGTGAAACAAACGGCAACGAGATGATGGGTGATTCTGGCGACACCGATATGATGGACGATGAATCCGACAACATGATGGGCAATGATTCTGGCATGGACAGCACCGGTTATCAGGGTGTAGCTGCCGACATGAGTCAACTGTTACCTGCCATGCAAAACATCGTGGGCTCGATGGCAGATACCCCAGGGGCTAACGATATGATGGAGCAATTGAGCACGATGCAGCAAGACCTCGACGACATGATGAATGACCCTGATGCCCAACGTCTAGGTATGATGATGGATGAGTTCGGTACGATGATGGGACAGTTGCAGTCCATGATGGATGACAATCAGATGGATATCGATATGTCTCAACTCGAGCCGGAGATGGAGCAATTGATGTCGGGTATTGAGAATATGATGGGAAACGTGTCCCAAATGCCCATGTCTGATGAGGACATGATGTATGGGGACATGACAGGGGGCGGAATGATGGGTATGATGGGCATGATGGCGATGATGATGGGTGAGAACAGCAATTTGAGCGAAGAAGAGTGGAATGCGGTTCTCGATAAGATGGATGCTATGCACGAGGAAGTCATGGCAAAACTGCGTGATGGCTCCATGACGGAGGATGATTGGGCAGAAATGAGCGCGGAGATGGTTGACATAATGAATGAGATGGGCATCACCGACATGATGAACGGACAAGGGATGATGGGAGGCGGAAATATGTGGCCGATGACAGGTCAGATGAACGAGATGCAGCAACAATTGGATGATATGATGCAGAACGGCACCCCCAGTCCTGAAAATTACAGTGAAATGATGGGACAATTAGGCACCATGATGAGCCAAATGGGGATGATGTTCGGCTTTGAGGCTGGCGGTAACTACTCCCCAGGAATGATGAATGGTCAGTCCGATGAAGATATGATGCAGAGTAATTCCAACGATATGATGAGCGATCAGGCCGATGAAAACATGATGGGGGAGCAGAGTGGGAGCAGCATGATGGGAGAGGGCAATTGAGGCAAGCTAATTTCCCTGCACCACCCTGCAAAAGGAGTTCCAATTCATGAACAGAAAACAAAAACAAACAGTAATGCGCATCTTCTTGTTTGCCGGCATCGCTTTGCTCTTGGGAGGGTGTCTTGGTACGGGCTTCTCTCCCTTTGGCTTTGCCAATTCAGGCGGCAGTGATTCTTTCGCCAGCAATGGTGAACGTATTTACTTCACCGGTACCAGTGCTAATGGTCGCATTAGCTACAGTGGCGGTAGTTTTGGCGGCATGATGGGGGGTGGCATGATGCGCGGAAGGTTGGCTTGCGCCGACTGTCATGGTGACGACGGGCGCGGAGGCAACCATTTCATGGGCATGACCGTTATGAATGCTCCTGATATTCGCTGGACGACTCTAACGGCCAGCGAGCATGACGGTGCGGAGATGGATCATCCTCCTTACGATTTCGAGTCATTCAAACGTGCCATTACTGAGGGTGTTGCCCCTGATGATGATCGTCTGCGAGCGGACATGCCACGCTGGCGAATGAGTGACCAGGATGTGGCTGACCTGATCGCGTTTTTGCAGGAATTGCCGTAGACATCCCCAGACTCTCTGGGAGCAACAATACGGATGGCGTTAAAGCCAATACTCGGTCAATCGGCTCGCGGCAGCTGGCCGTAACAGCTAGCTCATCCCTTCGCACCCCACCCCCAAGCAAGCACCTGCTTCAAGCGTAGAAGCAGGTGCTTGCTGTTCTCTACGACTGAACGTATCTTCATCAATTTGTCACACTTCCTTCAAGTCGTCGTTACACGAAGGCGCGACACTGATAAAGTCGAGTCAAATCATGATTCCGACTTTTCCACACAACCATTACCTACTGGAGATCATTCTCAATGATTAAGACACAGACTTCATACCAACTGAGCACCAAACTGGCCCTTCCCGCCGAGCAGGCCCTGCCAAAAGTACTCGACGCCCTCAAAGCAGAAGGATTCGGCGTCCTTTTCAACCTGGACATGCAAGCCATTCTCAAAAAGAAACTGGATGTAAACTACCGTCCCTACTGGGTGCTAGGTGCTTGTAATCCTCCCCTCGCTTATAAATCTCTGCAGACCGAAGACAACATCGGCTTATTGATTCCCTGCCACGTCGTCGTGGCCGAAGAAGACGGCGACACGGTCGTTTCCTTCATCAACCCTGTGGTTGCCCTCGGTATCGTCGGTAATCCTGGCCTCGATGATATTGCCGCCGAAGTCAAAGAGCGTTTCCAACGAGTCCTGGCTGCTTTAAGCGCCTAAAGTCACCGGATTTCATCGAACGGAGTATCTACCATGCCTCGAACCCGACCCCTCGTCATTGGCCTTCTCTTTGTGCTGGCACTACTTGTTGCTGCTTGTTCTGGAGCAACACAGTCCCCACCCACAAGCGAAGCCCCCCAGCCCGAGCAACTCAACAAGAATGCCGACGGTTACACCGATATCAGCGTTGATCAACTGGCAGCAATGCTCGACCAGAAGGACTTCACCCTGGTCAACGTCCACGTTCCCTATGCCGGCGATATTCCCCAGACCGATCTCTCCATCCCCTACGATCAGATTAGCCAGAACCTGAATCTGTTGCCGAACAAAGACGCGACTATCGTCGTTTATTGCCGCAGTGGTGGCATGAGCACGGTGGCAGCGAAAAAGCTGGCATCATTAGGTTACAGCAACGTACTCGAAGTTGACGGCGGCATGAATGCCTGGAAAGCTGCCGGCAACGAACTTCTCAGTCGTTAAACTCCGCTTACGCTCGCCATACACCTCATGCCATCGCAGACAAAACTTCTGATTTACGCAGCCTCGGCGTTACATCGCCAAGCCTGGCGAGCTCTTCTGAGCGCACAACCCCACATTCAGGTGGCAGGTTTCATCGACTATCCCCAAGCACCAGCCTCTGCCCAGGCGGGAACCACGATCCTCGTCGATCATCCCACACCACGACCAGCATTGGTCCGACAATTCAGAGAGAGTAACCCCCAGGCAGGGTTACTCTTTCTGGTTTCGTCCTGCGAACTGGGCCTGATTCTGCCTTTATTGCAGGCAGGTGTGACCGGCTGTGTCTCTCATGATGCCAGTGTTGCCGACCTCGCTCGTGCCATCATCGCCGTCGGCCGGGGAGAGATGTTCTTACCTCCCGATGTAGCAGCACGGGCGCTCATGGCCCTGGCGCGGGGTCAGGAACCAGAGTCAAGCCTGATCGAGCCGTTGACCGGCCGGGAGCAGGAAGTTTTGACTCTATTGGCACAGGGGCACACCAACAAAGATATTGCCCAAACTCTTTTTCTGAGTGTCCGCACAGTAGAGGCACATCTCCGCAATATTTATGGTAAATTGGGCGTACACTCTCGTACCGAAGCAGCACTCTGGGCCTTGAAGCATGGGCATGGCGCTCCAAATAGGTAATTCTACCGTATCGGAACCTGGTTTAATCACTTAAGATGAGACTATCGCATTTGGAGATATGCCCATGACCAAAACCCCTATTGCCGTCCTCGGCTCCCTCGCCGAATTTCATAAAGCCCCTATTCCCTTTGACCTGCATGCCTTAGTGCAGCTTGTACAGAAAATCAATCCCGATCTACTGTGCCTGGACATCGCCCCCGAACAGTGGCGCCTCCAGGATTTTAGCGATCTGCCACCCGAATACCGCGAGGCTTTGCTTCCCCTGGCCTACCAGACGGACATTGTCGTTGTTCCCATCGGAGAAGCACATTCTCCTCTCGAACCTACTGCTCGGGGCTGGCGAGGGAAAGCGATTGCCGCTTTGCGTCGTGGCCTGGCAGTCATTCAGAAAACAGCGCCCGGTCCCGATGCCATTAACTCTGGCTGGCGACATGATTTAGCCAACCGAATCTACCGCCTGATGATTCGCCTGGATGAAAGCAAGATCGAGCACAGTTTACATAAGCATCAAAAAATACTGATTGACAACATCGTTAAAGTAGCCAGACGTGATCCGGGCGCCCGCATTCTGGTTGTCGTCAATGTGAAATATTGTCATCATATCCGTCCTATACTCCGTCGTTACGAAGCGTTCGAAGTCAAGGACTATAGAGAGCTCTAACAAACCTAATCGGTACTCGGTAAAATCACCTAGACAAAATTGCGTGGATTTGCCGTAGAGATAAACTGCGGTTTCTGCTAAAGTCTCAGTATCGACCCGGTTTCAACACATCATCGGAGGAAAAACCTGATGACACCTAAAAACAAACACGAACACTCACACGAAGGCCACAACATGGCCTCAGAACACAACCACGAAGGCCATACCATGGCAGCCGAAGATTCTCACAGCAACCATGCCGGTATGGAACACCAGGGCCACGACTCCGGACACGGCGAACACGGTGGCCATGCTCACGCCGACCACACCGGTCACGAACTCCTTTTCCGTAATCGCTTCTGGATATCCCTGGCGCTCTCCATTCCTGTCCTCATGTACAGCCCTTCTGTACAGCGCTGGCTCAGTTTTACGGCGCCGAGTTTTCCGGGCAGCCAATGGATCACTCCTATCTTTGCCACCATCGTCTTCATCGTTGGCGGTATTCCTTTCATTCAAATGGCCATCCCCGAGCTTAAAAACCGCAAGCCCGGAATGATGATGTTGATCACACTGGCTATCAGCGTGGCTTTTATCTACAGTATTGCCGCCCTTATTATCGCCCCCGAAAGTGGTTTCTTTTGGGAACTGGTAACCTTGATCGATGTCATGTTGTTAGGACACTGGTTTGAGATGCGCAGCATCCGTCAGGCCTCAGGTGCCCTCAACGAGCTGGCCAAGCTCATGCCCGACCAGGCCGAGCGTATCCTACCTGATGGCAGCACCGAAACTGTCTCCACCAGTGTCCTGAAAACTGGTGATCTCCTGCTCGTCCGCCCTGGCGCCAGCATTCCTGCTGATGGCGAGGTTGTCGAAGGCAGTTCTGATGTCAATGAAGCCATGATCACAGGCGAGTCAAAGCCGGTGAAGAAGACTCCTGGTGATCCACTCATCGCCGGCACCATCAATGGTCAAGGCAGTCTGCGCATCCGTGTGACCGCCACTGGCGATGACACCGCCCTCGCCGGCATCATGCGTCTGGTCGAACAGGCCCAGCAAAGCAAGTCTCCGACGCAAGTCTTGGCTGATAAAGCAGCGGGATGGCTCTTTTACGTCGCCCTGATTTCCGCCATTCTCACCGGTATTTTTTGGACGATTGGCTACGGTTTCAACGTCGAAGTCATCTCCCGCGTCGCTACCATTCTTGTTATCGCCTGCCCCCATGCTCTAGGACTGGCCGTACCTCTGGTCGTGGCAATCAGCACTTCCCTGGCAGCACGCAACGGCATTCTCGTTCGAGATCGCCTTGCTCTGGAAAATGCCCGAAATCTGAACACCATCATCTTCGACAAAACCGGCACCCTCACCAAAGGTGAACAAGGCGTAGTTGGTATTGCCACAGTCGATGGTTGGGATGAAGACAAAGCCGTGGCTCTGGCTGCTGCTATCGAAGGCGATTCCGAACACATCATTGCCCAGGCTATTCGCACCGTTGCCAGTGAGCGAGAAGTATCGATACCTAAGATTGATGAATTCGAGGCCATCAAAGGCCGCGGCGTCAAGGTAAGATATAACGACGGTACCGCTTATGTTGGCGGCCCTCGTCTGCTGGAACTGCTCAACCTCACACCTTCTCCCGAGCTCAGTACCTTTGCCCGAGAAGCAGGTGAAAAGGCCCAATCTGTCATCTACCTCGTCGCTGAGAATCAAGTCGTTGCCGCTTTTGCCCTGGCCGACGTCATCCGCGAAGAAAGTCGCCAAGCGGTTATCCGCTTGCATGAAATGGGTGTCGAAGTCGCCATGCTAACTGGTGACAGTAAAGAAGTGGCGGCAGCCGTCGCCAAGGAACTAGGCATCGATACCTACTTCGCCGAAGTCCTGCCCGAAGACAAGGATAAACGAGTGGCTGAATTACAAGCCCAAGGCAAACTGGTTGCCATGGTCGGCGATGGCGTCAATGACGCTCCTGCCCTGACCCGTGCCGATGTTGGCATCGCCATTGGTGGCGGTACCGATGTCGCCATCGAATCTGCTGACATCATCCTTGTTCGAAGCAACCCGCTGGATGTCGTCAAAGTCATCGAACTCAGTCGGGCCACCCATAGAAAGATGGTGCAGAACCTCTGGTGGGCTGCTGGCTACAACATCTTCGTGATTCCCCTAGCTGCAGTCTCCGTCCTCATTACCCCCGCCATCGGTGCCCTGTTCATGGCCGCAAGCACCATCATCGTCGCTATCAACGCTCAGACCTTACGCCGCACCGAACTGGCCTAAGCAGTCATTGATATAACACAACATGCGCAGAGACAAGGAGCCGATCGCTTCTTGTCTCTGTGCTCGTAACACACCAAAAAAGGAGAATCTCATTTCATGACCCGGAAACGAAGAAGCAAAACCAATGCCGGTCGCCGCAAGTATCGTGGTAATCGAGGCCAATTGATCGCCCTTACAGCTCTTGCCGCCGGTTTCGTCCTCATTGTGGGTCTCATCGTTCTCGGCCAAGGGGGAGGGAAAGAGAGTGTCACGGCTGGGGTTGATGAAGATGTCCTTGCTCTGGGTGAGCAGACTTATCGGCAGACTTGTGCCGCCTGCCATGGCGAAAAAGGCGAGGGTCATATCCTGCCGGAAGCCCCCGCCCTTAATCAAAGAGAGCATGCCTGGCACCACCCTGACGGCCAGATCCAGGAAATCATCAAGAATGGCGGCGTGAAAATGCCCCCGCTGGGCGAGCAACTAACAAATGAGCAGATTGTCGCCGTGATACGTTACATCCAAAACTGGTGGACACCGCGGCAACTGGCACAGCAGCAGGCTCGCAGCAAACAATTCCCGCTCAGCCAATAGCGCTGCTTCCTCATGCAATCTACTTCCCCTCCGCCCACCCCTCTCGTCCATGCACTCGATCGTGCCGGCACCCGTATTGCCTCCTGGATGGTGCGGCATTGGCTGTTGGTCGTACTGAGCTTAATTGGATTTTGGAATCTTCTCCCCTGGTTGGCGCCTCTTTTTATGCACCTGGGCCGGGAGCTACCGGCACGGGCCATCTATTTTGTCTACGGATTTTTCTGCCACCAGATGCCACAACGTTCCTGGTTTCTGTTTGGCCCG
The DNA here is from genome assembly GCA_013152695.1 of Chloroflexota bacterium. The sequence continues at coordinate 7,236 of JAADFV010000036.1, forward strand.
CAATTCACCTACAGTAAGAATGACATCCTCATGGCAATGAATGGCACGATTACTCCCGTGATCCCCCGCAGCATGAGGGTTTTTATTGGTACACCCGAAATGGGCTGGAAGCTGGGCTGGTCGGACCGGATGGTGAGTTTTTATGGGGGATGGTTTCTGGTGGGGCTGGCGTATGCGGTCGTACGCAAACGCTGGCGGGGTTTAAGCTGGCCCTGGGCTCTGCTTCTGTTGCTGCCGTTGGCCATCGACGGGGGCACGCATTTGCTCAGTGATCTGGGCGGCCTGCGCGAAGGCTTCCGTGAGAGCAATGCCTGGCTGGCTACGCTAACCCACAACACCTTTGCCCCCGAATTCTACGCCGGCGACAGCTGGGGTTCGTTCAATAGTCTTGCCCGCTTGCTGACCGGAATCCTCGGCGCAATCGGACTGATCGGTTTTGCTTTTCCGATTTTAGAAGACTCGATCGAGCAAGAACTGGTTGCAAAGGCAGAGCAGACCGACAGTGCGCGTTACGCACGCCCATCATGATGAAAATAATCTGCGCACAGACCATCTGTAGCCCGGAAAACCTGTAAACCGGAAAACCGGGATGGAGCGGCACCGCCCCAACCGTCCTGGTTTTCTGGGCTCCTGATTTACTGGCCTACTGTGGGTCTACATTGATATCAATCTGCGTCCACTTTGCGAAGCATGTACCGGAAGCACACTGATCTCTCCACCTTCATCAATTCTTTACATTTGCTTCAAGGATCCGACACATGCGCCTGCTATGCTATAGACAGCTTGAAACTACAAGCAGCCCTTTGAACGAACTTAAGGAGAAAGATAACATGAGTCTTATTAATAGATTCCGTGCCATATTTGCCGCCAAGGCAAACACCGTTGCCGATCAATTGGAGAATCCCAAAGCAAACTTGGACTATAGCATGATTAAATTAGAAGAAACCCGACGTGAACTGAGTCGTGGCCTGATCGAGGTTAGCGCTGCCAGACGGCGCCTGGAAGGCCAACGCCAGCAACTGGCGAATGCAGCAGAACGTTATCAGCAGCAGGCTCAGGCGGCTGTTACTGCCGGTCGAGATGACTTGGCCCGTATCGCCCTGCAACGCAAGCAGGATGTAGAAGCCCGCGTTACTGAGCTTGTCAGCGGCATTGCCGGCCTGGAACGCCAGGAAGCAACTCTCAAGGAAACACAGCTCAAACTCGAACGCCGTATTGCTCTTTTCCGCTCCAAGAAAGAAGAACTTAAGGCGATTCATGATTCGGCCAAGGCGCAACTACGGGTGCAAGAATCCCTCAGCGGCGTCTCAGAAGACCTCGCTGATGTGGGCAACACCATCCAGCGGGCCGAAGCCCGCATTCTGGAAATGCAATCCCGTGCCGACGCCATCGATGATCTCGTCGCTCAGGGCATTCTCCAAGATGTTCTGGAGCCAGAAACCGATGACATCGAACGCGAACTGACACGCATCGGCCGTAATCAGGCCATCGAAGAAGAGCTGAGTCGTCTCAAAGCGACACCAGTTGCCTGATTATACCCAATTCAACAATTATCCGGCGTGGAGGCCTAGACCTCCATATGGTCACATCCTCCACGCCGGTTCACTTGCAAGGAGATAGTAATTATGTGTGGTGGACACCATATTGTCGGAAGTCTGATCGACGGCGCTGTGCGAGAATCTCGCCACAGCCATTACGACCAGCGATACGAATATCGGGCCTCACAGCCCAGCATTGCCCAGGAAGTCAAACTCCTCTACGCGCAGGGGGTCATCACCTCTGCCACTTACCACCGCTTACTGGAAATGGCGCAAAGCGGTGAACTGAGCGCCGATGATCTGGCTCGCGTGCGCAGCAGTGGCCAGACCGTCGCCCCGGCTCAGGCAACACCTGCC
>JAADFV010000037.1 GCA_013152695.1 Chloroflexota bacterium
TTTTGAAACACACCCCTTCCGTCTTCCTTCTTTGCGGGCGTCTTTGCTTCCAACTCCCTGCTTCTTACTTCCTGCTCCTTGCTTCCTGTTTCCTGCTCCGATGAAATTTGCCCGCTCAGCGAGCTAAAATCTGACGGGCATACTAAAGACGGTTACTTCTGTGGTCCCTGGCTGTAACTATTGCCAGGGGAAAGTGTGAGCAAGCCGATAAAGTGAATCCAGTTGGGCGAGAGGGATACCTGGAAACAGGCCGCTGCTAGAGCCAAAAATGGTGGGGGTTCCTCGCAGAGGATCGAGCATCTCGTGCAATTTAGTCTCGATCGCAGCCTCGTCGCGAGGTTGGGTCAACCATCCCAAGTCCAGATTCCCCCAAAGACAAAACTCATCGGGGCTGCGCTCACGCGCCAAAGCCAAAGACATCGCCGAAAAAGGATCCAATCCCTGAATTCCATCGATACCCGTATCCAGCAACGTGTCCCAAATCGGCCACAAATTCCCATCAGAATGGAAAACGACATAGAGTCCCAAATCATGGGCGTTCATCACCGATAAGGTCAGGTACGGGAAGTAGAATTGGTCTAAACGGCTGGGACGAATGAGTGGTCCCCGGCGGATAGCGATATCTTCGCCGAAGATGACACCGTCGGCACCGGCATCGACAACTCTTTGCAACAGAGCGGTGATATCGACTACGGCATCGGCCATAAAGGAGATGACTTCAGCATCGCCCTGGCTGATCCGGATCAGGGCATCTTGCCATGACCAGGTCTTCAAGGCGGCGCTAAAAGGCCCATCCAACAGCGCAAAAACAAAGAAATCGCTGTGGTCGTGCCAGTACGAGATGCGGTAGAGAGCGTCTTCGAGATCGGGATGTGCGGCTGCACCCCATCCGTGAGAAAAGGATACGGTGATGAGATCGTGCTTCCAGCGTTGGAGCAATGCTTTTTCTGCATCCAAGGGAACAGGAGCATCCGGCTTGAGTCCAATCGCTTCGCGCACTACATCAGGATCGATGTCCAGTTCACCAAGCAAAAGTCGTGTTGGTGGCATGCCGACAAGGGCGTTTCCAACCTGAATTCGGGGTGTAGTCGTCGTGTGGTCAATCATAAATACAGGATAACGCTTCCCTACATGTTCTCACAAGAATGGCGATATGTCCTCTCAAGCAAACTCGGTTCTATCTTCCACCCAGCGCCAGAGGGCCCAGGCAGCGACAAGAAGGGCCACAAAAGCATAGGCCATGCTGCTAAGAAAACCGTAAGATTCGAAAAGACCGGTGGCGAGAGGGTCCGTAGCACCACGCAGAATGGCGCCAAGCATCGCGCCCAGGGCCATCATCGTGGAGCGATTGCCAGGACGTTGATCGGCCAGGAGGGGAATGGAGCTAACAATGGTAAATTCGATGCACAAGGAAGCAAGGGCGAGTCCAATCACAATGGCGGTGACTGATTGGTTGAACCAGGGCATGGCGAGGAGAACAATCATAAAAATGAGTGTTCCTCCCATGACGCTGCGCCGCTTCCCAACGCGATCGATGATCTGGCTTGATGTCACGGAGCCGAATAGTTCCATCATGCCGATCACCGCCGCCACGCGACCTACCTGTACGGCATTCATGTGAAAATTACGGGCTAAATGCGCCCCCCAAAGCACAAAAAAGGTTTCGGCAGCAATGAAAACGGCCCCGTTGGTCACCAAGGCACCCAAAGCACTGCGATCGGCAAGAATAATACGGGTAGTCGTAAAAAGAGATGCCTGAGGACCGACAGGACGAGGGGAATCATCGGGGAGCAAAAACCATAAAATGAGAATGGCGGTGAAACTACCGATGCTGAGGAGGCGAAAAGGCATATACCAGCCAGCCTCTGTGATCAACCATCCCACTACCGGTAACATGGCGATACCCGAAATCGCCCAACTATACTCGACCGTGGCCAGAGCCCAGCCGCGGCGATGAGAGGGCGAATGTTCGCTCACGTAGGCCTGCATGAGGGGATAAGCGACAGCATCACTTACCCCCAGTAAAAATATGGCAGCCAAGGCGGAGAAAGGACCGTGAGCAACACTGAAGGACAATAACCCCAACCCCTGTACGGCAAACCCCACCATCAGCCAGCGCCGAGGACCGTGACGATCGGCGAAACTGCCAAAAATGGGGGCAAAAGCCACGGCACTGGTGCGCACCATCAGCAGTCCGCCCATCGTGGTGAGGGTCAAACCGAGGCCGGCAGCATATTCAGGTAAAAAGGGATAGATCATCCGCCCACTGGTATCGCGCACCAGGCGAATGGCGATCACCGTGAGGATAAAGCGTAGCAGTGCCCGCCCGGAGAGGACGCCGGAGGAAAGTTTACGCATGTAATTTTAGGGGTCGCCCGCACCTCGCGGCGATGGTAATGAAGAGGATAGAGGACGGGTTCAGTCGTCGGGCAATTGGGCGCGACGTTCGATGGAACGTACGAGGAGGGAGAGGAGCAGAGTCATGACCAAGTACAGCATCATTACCGAGTTGTAGCCTTCGAAGGCACGGAAATTGCGCGATATCCACAAACGTCCTTGTTGCAGCACCTCGGGTAAAGCGATGACAGAAATCAGGGAAGAGTCCTTGAGCATGGCAATGAAATCATTGCCTAAAGGAGGTAAAATCAGGCGAATGGCTTGGGGTAGGATGATGAATCGCATGGCTTGAGAATAACTCATGCCAATGGAACGTGCTGCTTCCATCTGCCCGGCGGGAATAGCCTCGATACCGGCGCGGAACACCTCAGCGAGATAGGCTCCATAGCCAAAGGCCAAACCGATCACGGCGGCAGGCAGCCCTCGCAAATCGATGGCATTATTCGTAACACCGCGTAGGGCCGGTGTTACCGCAAAACCCATATACAAGATGATCACCAGCATGGGCACCCCGCGTACAATTTCCACATAGAGGGTGGAAAAGGTATATGGCATGGCCGGCAAAAGAAAGAAAAATGCCTCCACACCTAAGAGGAGGGCGATGGCGGCACCTGGCGTTTGCCATTGTGAACGTAGCGTTAAAATCAGGGCCGTAGCAATGAAGCCGAAGAGGAGACGCCGCCACATGTTGACGCGTAGATCAGGCGAACCGCTGGAAACGCGCATAATACCAAAAATCAGACCAATAACCACCGCCACCAAGAAAGAGATCAGTGTCACTTTGATTGTGAGAATGACACCGTTGGCATTCCAGATGCGTTTAAGGATACGTATCGGCTGATCACGAAAGTCGTCGATGATTACAACCTTGGCCGTACCCGCCGGGGCTACGCCAATAAAGGTGGGGGTTGTCGACAAAACAGTCTGCACCTCCGTTGGCGATGGCAATAGCGCAGCCTTCTCACCAGCTACAGCATCCTTAGGAATTTTGAATTTATAGATGTCACCACGGCCATTGAAACTGCCGTCTTCATTGTAGAACTCGGCATAGACGGTATAACGTGTGTTGGTGTCGAGAGGTGGTTGCACGGTAAAAGACCAGGAGCCATCCGGGGCGATATCGGTGCCACTGATGTTTTTAAGTACATCTTTATGCCAGGGAAGATCAAAAATGAATGAGAGTGCGTCTTGATAACGCGCTGACGTGAACACCGAATAAGCAACAATCACGCCGACGATCATCACGATGACACCCCACCAGGGAATATGCTCCCAAGAGACTGTAAGCCCCATGCGCCCGCGCTGACGTGCTTTTTTATCGGGAATGAGGCTGGAGGGAGGAAGAGGGCCGGGAGTGGGCGTGGGAATTTCACTTGACATGCGTCATCTCCTTTTTAGTCCATCGTCGATAATAGGTTGTACCCAGCCAAGGCAACGCCCCAAGACATTCCATTCTGAACGAAGCGAAGAATCTCTGTTGAGACAAGTCGAGATTCTTCGTTTCACTCAGAATGCCAGCTATGAAACCGTGCCTCACTGAGTAGGAGGATATATGATAAAGATAATATGAAAACGAAACTTTTGCGATTTAAAAATCAGAGACGCAAGCGAGGATCGAGTGCATCGCGCAAGCCATCACCCAAGAGATTAAAGCCTAAGACGGTGAACATGATGGCGAGACCGGGGAAGAGCATAACCCACCACGATCCAGACAAAATGAACTGAATACTATCGACCAGCATCTTCCCCCATTCAGGGAAGGGTGGTTGCTGACCAAGCCCCAAAAAGCCGAGGGCAGCGGCGTCGAGAATGGCCGTGCCCATGCTCAAAGTAGAAAGGACGATGATGGGTGAAAGACCATTGGGGAGAATGTGGACGAAAAGAATACGCATTTGTTTTGCCCCCAGACTGCGGGCGGCCAAAACATAATCTTCTTCACGCGAAGTAAGCGCCATCGAACGCGCCAAACGGGCATAGGGAGGAATGTAAACAATACCGATGGCAATCATCGTGTTGCGTAAACCCGGGCCCAAAGCAGCAACGAGGGCGATGGCAAGAAGCACGTAGGGAAATGACAGCATGATATCCATCGCCCGCATAATGACGTTATCGACCACGCCACCGACGAGACCGGCTACGAGCCCCAGTAAAGTACCGACGATCGTCGAGATCATCACCGCCAGGACGGCGACGCGCAGCGATACGCGGGCGCCATGCACGACTCGGCGTAAAACATCGCGCCCTAAATCATCTGTGCCAAAGGGATGCTCGAGCGAAGGTGCCTGCAGGCGCTCCTTCAGGTTTAAATCTGTACGGGCATCGTAAGGATTGACGATCGGCGCAAGTAAGCCAATCAAGAGGAATATGGACACCAGGGCAATGCCCATTTGGGCACTGCGCGAACGTAAAGTACGCCGAAAGGCGCGATTGAACTGGCTCTGAGGTGGCCGGAGGGGAACAGAAGTGGGGACAACAGGGGGTTCAGTAATCATTTATATCGAATTCTAGGATTGAGTACAGCGTAGCTGATATCGACCAGCAAATTGACGGCGACAAAAATAACGGCAATAAGCAGGGTTACAGATTGAACGATCGGATAATCCCTGCCACTGATGGCATCGAAAACCCATTTACCGATGCCCGGCCAGGAGAAAACTGTTTCTGTAAGAATCGCTCCACCCATCAAACTACCCAGCTGTAGGCCCACGATGGTGACAACGGGCATCATCGCATTTCGCATCACATGACGAATGATCACCGTGCTTTCTTTTAGGCCCTTAGCCCGAGCAGTACGAACATAGTCCAAACCCAGCACTTCGAGCATAGAGGAACGGGTCATCCGGGCGATGATCGCCAGAGGGATTGTGGCCAGAGCAAAAGAAGGGAGAATAATATGGCTCAGAGCATCTTTGAACGCGACCCAATTCCCGGTCAAAATGCTATCCAGAATATAGAGATTGGTAATATGCTCCAATTCGATACTCACCCCCAACCTGCCACCTGTTGGGAACCACCCTAACACAAGTCCAAAAAGCCACATTAACAAAATCGCCAACCAAAAGATCGGCATCGATACGCCGATCAGGGCACCCAGCATTGTCAGAGTGTCCAAAAGACTATTACGTCGTAAGGCAGATAGTACACCGAGGGGGATACCGATGAGCGTGGCAATGACAATAGCAAACATAGACAATTCTACCGTGGCAGGAAAACGCTTCTTCAGCTCCTGCGCTACGGGGATATTGCCGTGAATCGAATTTCCCAAGTCCCCCCATATCACCCCTCCTACATGACAAAATAAACGCGATCCAATGAGAGAACAAGATAGCCCTTCTGCTGCATCTGTCCAATGAACGCCGGAGGTATGGCATACCGTATCCTCGGGTAATTCGATACATGAATCACCACGTCGCGTCGTGTAAGCCATATCATCCGTTATACGGAAGAGGGATGTTTTACCAAATAAAAACCGCACATATTGCACATAAAGAGGATCATCCAGCCCCATTTGCTCACGCAAGCGCGCCACATTTTCTTCTGAAGCACGCTCGCCTAACATCGCCACCGCAGGATCACCGGGTATGAGATGCACGAAGGAAAATACGAGAAGAGAAACCCCAAACAAAACAGGAATTGTCGAAACAAGCCGCCGAAGGATGTATGTGACCATTGATAACTTTTCGGGGATATAGGGCACGATGACTCCGGTTGCAAATAACCGGAGTCATCGTTGCGGTTAGAAAATCAAGTTCGCAATTACTTGTTTACAGTAACGAACTTGTAGAGATCGGTGCCAACTGCATTGGGAATGTAGCCGGAGACAGCCTTGCTGAAGATCAGAGGTGTCTTGTTGTGTGCTACCCAGATGCGGGCGGCATCTTCGTACAGCATTTGCTCGGCCTGCTGGTAGAGAGCTTCACGTTCCTTCTGGTCAGTGATAGAGCGTGCTTTCGAAAGCAGGCTTGCCAGCTCAGGATTCTGGTACCAGCCTTCCGAGGCTTTGGGTTCTTCCGTGCCACAGAAGAAGTAGCAGAGGAAGTTGTCGGGATCACCGTTGTCGCCACCCCAGCCAAGCTGATAGAGGCCCATGAGTTCGCCGTTGCGGCGCTTGTCAAGGTAGGTGGGCCAGTCACCAGCCAGCTCGAGTTTGGCGTTGATGCCAACAGCGGCCAGTTGTGCGGCCATCGCCTGGGCAATGCCTTCGGGATCAGGATAGTAGAAGCGAACTACAGGCATGTAGAAAAGGGTGAGCGGCATCGTGGAGCCATCCTCGAGGGTGACTTCACTCAAACCATTCTCGAATCCTGCTTCCTTCAGCAATTCCTTGGCTCGATCCGGATCGTATTGGATGCCGTGGACATCAGGATTGTGACCCCACACCAGAGGCGGCAGGAAGTTCTCGGCCACTTCGCCGTACTTGCCGTAGAAGGTCTCGACAATGGACTGCTTATCGATGGCCGAAGCAATAGCCTCACGCACACGTTTATCCTGGAATTCTTTAATCTTGTAGTTGAAAGCCAGGTAAGCAGTGTTCAGGGCGGGGCGAGTCAACACGTACACATCATCGGCGGCCTCAGCTGTCTTCAGGTCTTCGATATTTGCCTGTTCCATGGCATCAATCTCACCCGAACGCAGCGCCAAGAAGCGGGCCGAGTTATCGGGAATGACGCGAATGACGATCGTATCGACGTTGCCAGGAATTTCGCCCCAGTAATCTTCGTTACGAACGAGGGTGATGTGATCGCCGGTGACCCATTCTTTGAATTTGTAGGGACCGGTGCAGTCGAAGCCAACGCCGGGGGTGCCGTAGTCAGCACCGTATTTCATGATGGCTTCGGGGCTGGCAATGGAGAACATGGGCATGGCCATGTTGGCAAGGATGGGAGCCAAGGGCTCGCTCAAAGTGAATTTGACGGTGTAATCATCAACTTTCTCGATGTTGGTGACAACAGAATCGCCTTTGAAACCATTCCACATGTAGTCCCAATACTCGAAAGCCTGGGTCTCATAGTGATAAGGATTCTCAGGATCCCACCAGCGCTGGAAGTTGAAGACGACGGCGTCGGCGTTGAAGTCGGAGCCATCATGGAATTTCACACCCTGACGCAGATGGAATACCCATTCCGTGCCATCAGCATTGGATTCCCAACTTTCGGCCAGGCTGGGGATTACGTTGGTTGTTTCCTTGTCATAAGCAAGCAGGGACTCGCAGCCCTGGTTGGTTACGCGGAAAGATTCGCCATCAGTGACGACGGCCGGATCGAGTTGGACGGAGTCACCGCCGCGGCCAAAGATGAAGGTGTTGCCGACACCCATGGCTTCGCCGCCAGTAGCAGCTTCCTCGACGCCAAACCACTTATTGTAGATCTCGTCGTATTCACCGGTGGCGCGAACTGTGGCCAAACCAGCGTTGATTGCGGCTAATACTTCGGGGCGATTCTTATTGACAGCAATGCCGTAGAACTCCTCAGTGAAGGGTTCGCCGACGATGGTTACGCCCATTTCGGGATTGGCCTTGATGATAGCGGCCGAGGTGGGAGCATCGTTGATCACGGCATCGATATCACCTTGGGCCAGAGCCTGGAAGGCGAGGGTGATTTCGTCGTAACGTACGACTTCGGCATCAGTATTTTCGGATGCCCAAATGTCGCCGGTCGTGCCTAATTGCACGCCCACACGTTTGCCCGAGAGATCATCGACACTCTTGATGTCACTACCGATCTTCACAGCCAGAGTTTGACCAGCATTGAAGTACGGAGCGCTGAAATCAACCGTCTGTTTGCGTTCGTCGGTAATAGTGGCGGCGGAGATCACAGCGTCGAATTCACCACTAGCCAAGGCCACAAAGATACCATCCCAGCGGGTGTTGACAAATTCAACTTCGAAGCCGGCAGCTTTGGCAATGGCATTCATCAGATCGATGTCAAAGCCGATGATATTCCCACCTTCATCCACTGATTCAAAAGGTGGATACTCGGCATTGGTGCCTACAGTGATTTTCTCGACCTTCGGGAGTTCTTTGGTGACTTCTACTACTACAGTCTTCTCGACTTCCACGGTTTCCTTGACGACTACAGTCTTCTCGACTACCTTTTCTACGACTTCAGGAGTCGGAGTAGAGCAGGCAGCAATCGTAATAACCGTCAGGGCCAGGACGACGAGTAGAATCCAGGTTCGATGCTTTTGCATCAGGTCTCCTCCTTGAGAGAAATGAGGGATGGAAGTGACTACGATTCACGCCAGGAGGGGATCGTAGTCAAAACGATAGAAAAACGGTCTCTCGGTAAAAAAGAAACAGTTTCAAAAAGCAAACAATACCCTGTGAGTTCCAATCAATACGCAACCTCCTTTCAAACAAATGGTGTCAATTCGTCAGAATGACAGAGACGGGATTGTCATTATCGATACTTGAATGTTAAATGATGGCCCGCATCAAACAAAAGCATGACGCAGGTAGGCATTTATAAAAATGAACCAACTATGCGAATGATTATAGGGATATTAAGAAGATTTTGTCAAGCCTCTGTTTCCGTCGGGTGCCATTCAAACCGGGGGCAATGATGCCTCGCGCCAGCTACTCCACCCTATCGAGGAGTCTACCGCGCAACGCCCGCGGAAGCAAACCCGTGCCCCCTTCATTCTAGGGCCGTCGTCTTGATAACTTTCCGGCCTTAACTGAGAAGGACGCCCCAACACCGGCGCCATCT
>JAADFV010000038.1 GCA_013152695.1 Chloroflexota bacterium
CGCATCGTCCACAGTTTGCCCCGATACATGGTGCTGTGTACCCCGCGCGTATAGGGAAATTCGCCCGGCATCCCCAGATCTCGCAGGTAGTCCAGGTCTGCGATATCAAGGGGGGTGTACAGACGACGTACAGGTACGGAAGAAGTGGTTATAAACTCCGACTGGCGCTCAGGACGGTGCGCCAGAGTCTCCCGCAAGGTGGTGCTTTGCCAGCGTTCGCTTTCTCGCTGGATTTGCTGGAGATGTTCGTCGTTGAACAGTGTCATGGCATTGCTCCCTTGGGCGATTGTGTGGTGAAACGTGGTTATTCTAACACGAGCCTGGGTGTGGCTGCCAGATGGCCGGGACGATGCAAAGGATACTCTTGATCCCAACCTGCCTGAATAAAAAGGATTGGATGCCAACAGCCAGCGGCAAAATGGAGAGCAAGTTTAGTCCTGTGCTACTACAAGAGCGACAGCATGCTGACGGGTGTGCGATAGACTTAGTGCCCATTCCCGCACCCCTAAATCATGCGCCATTTGCGCGGCAACACCGTAGAGATTGAGGTGTGGGGCGCCCCCTTCGTCGCTCAGCACTTCCACTTCCTTCCAGGCGATGTCGCCAATGCCACAGCCCAGCGCTTTAGCCACTGCCTCCTTGGCCGCCCAACGCGCGGCCAAAGAGGCAACATTAGTACCATAGTTTTCGATTTCCCGGGCCGTAAATACCCGTTGTAGAAATCGCTCACCGTGGCGCTCCAATACAGCCCGAATCCGCTCAATTTCGATTAGGTCGATGCCTGTACGTAACATGGGAAGGTTTTCCTGGAGCAATCGCAGAAAAGAAGGTGACCGGGGTCAAAAACCGTTGACGGGGTTCGTACCTCGACCCACGCCGAAATACTGGAATCCCAGCGCTTGCATAGCTTCCGGTTCCCAGATGTTGCGGCCATCCAAAAGTACATTACCACGCATAGCTGATTTGATACGCTCCATATTGAGATGCCGGAACTCATTCCACTCGGTCACAAGTACCACAGCATCTGCATTTTGGGCGGCATCGTAGGGTGTATCCTTGAGTTCGAGGCCAGGGAGTAAGGTTTTTGCCTCTTCCATGGCTACAGGATCGTAGGCTTGTACAGAGGCGCCTTCTCGTAAGAGCTGGCGACCAATTTCGACCGAAGGTGCTTCTCGCATATCATCGGTATTCGGCTTGAAAGAGAGACCCAACAGCGCCACGGTCCGATCATTCAGGCCGTTGAGAGCCGCTCGCAACTTGACAACCACCTGGTGGCGCTGGTGCTGGTTGATATCGAGTACAGCGCGCAACAAAGCAGGATGAGCGCCATGTACGAGCGCCATGTATTCCAGAGCCCGCACATCCTTGGGGAAACAAGAGCCGCCAAATCCCAAGCCGGCATCGAGGAAATAAGGGCCGATACGTTTGTCGTACCCCATCCCCACCGCTACTTCCTTCACATCTGCGCCCAAACGCTCACAAATCGTGGCAATTTCGTTGATAAAACTGATGCGGGTAGCCAAAAAGGCGTTGGAAGCGTATTTGATCATCTCTGCCGTACGTAAGTCGGTGATCTGAATAGTGGTACGGAGCGGTAAATGGAGCTGCGCCACCTTTTCTGCCGCTTCGGGATGCAAAGAGCCCAGCACCACACGGTCGGGATTCATAAAATCATGAATGGCCGAACCCTCTCGCAAAAACTCGGGATTGGAGACCACCCAAAAAGGAATGGGGTCCTTCTGGTGTTTGCTAATGATATCGGCTACCCAATCGCCCGTCCCCACCGGCACCGTTGATTTATTGACGATAATCAAAGGATGGTCCATGACTTCGGCAATGGTCTCGGCGGCCATGCGTACATACTGCAAATCGGCCTCGCCCGTGACCCCAGAAGGAGTGCCTACAGCAATAAATACGAATTCTACATCTTTTAGGGCCTGGGGGTAATCACTGGTGAAACTCAGACGCCCTGCCGTCATGTTGCGTTGAATCAGCTCGGAGAGCCCTGGTTCGAAAATAGGAACTATACCTTGTTGTAGGCCAGCTATTTTCTTTTCGTCGATATCCAAACAGACGACGTGATTACCTAAGTCAGCAAAACAGGTGCTGGTTACTAAACCAACATAGCCAGCACCAAGAACACAAATGTTTTTCATAAAGTACCTCTCGAGAACAGCCGTAAAAAGGGCGGTGGAAAACGGCTGGGGTTATGATGAAGTTATTTCGGAAACAGCCTCTCCTGCACGTTCGAAATCAGACCAGGACAGTTGCTCGTGATAAAAATAATAGAAACCCAGGGCGGTGATGGGAAGCCAGAGCGCGGCATGCAAGACCAGCGTGTATGCTGTCGCTACTTGTCGATTGACACCGCCGGCGATATCCAGGATTTCAATGCCGGGCGCGTCAAAAGTCCCAACATATCCCGGTGCTGCTGGCAACGAGGTGAACAGGTTGACAATACCGTTCATCAGCATCAAAACAAGGAAAGAAACCTCAAAATCAAAAGCGTGCATGACAAACCAATACTTGACAGTTTCGGCCAGCCACACAACCACGGAAGTGGTAAAAATCATCATCACATCGCGGCCGCTGCGTAACGAAGCCAACCCCATCATAAAACGATCGAACAGATCCCCAAGTTTGGGGCGAAAACGCTGGGGAATCACGTAGCGAGCCAGCCAATCATAAAGCCGCCGGGTTGTAGGGGGATGGGCGGCGAGGAGGATGAATAGCACCAGAGCCAGCCCAAACGCCAAACTGAATCCAACCACCCAACGACGATAAACCTCGGGTACATGCGTCGTGAAAGGTAATGCGATAAACACAAACATCAGCATGACCAGTCCATCGAAGATGCGCTCGACCAGGACTGTTGCCAGGCTTCCGCTCATGCTAATCCCCTCCTTACGCTTGAGCACATAAGAGCGGATCACTTCACCGGCGCGGAAGGGATAGATATTGTTGCCCATGTAGCCGATGCATACCACCGGGAATAACCGCCTTAGAGCCACACTCTTGAAAGGCCGCAGCATGTAATGCCAGCGCCAGGTACGCGCCCATACCCCCACAAAATAAACCAAAACACCGGGGATAATCCAGATGTAACGGGCAGTACGTAGCGCATACCACACCTCGGCGAGCTCTAATTTTCGCAGTGCCCATCCCAAAAATATGATACTGATGATGATGCCGACCCAAAATTGTAGACGCTTCAAATCAAAATTCCTCGTCGTGCAAGCAATGATGATGCTATTCTAGCATAAAATTGCTTGAGTTTGGTAGATCGGCGGATTGAAAAATAGGGCAAGCGACGGGGGAAGCTGATCAATAGGGTGGGAGATTGTTCCGAACTTGTCAGCAAACTGTAAGGAAAATTCTTCCAAGGAGTATTGTCAAAAACTTGTTCTTATTGTATTCTGTAACAAGAAATAAGAACCTTTTTAGAGAGCGCGTAGCCATTGTGAAGGTAAGATTACCATGCCGTATGACATATTAGATATCGGGACTTCTATTCTGCGAAGGAGTAGGGGAATTTTCGTATCTTTCATTTTTTTAGCCCTGATGGGGACAATGAACGGGCCTGTTTTGGCGGGGGGGCCAGCAAAAGCAACAGCTATTGAAGAGCGCCATCCCGCATCGGTTACAGGCACCATCATTATTGGTGATCTTGTCTGGCGCGATATCAACGGTAATGGTTTGCAGGACGATGGTGCAGATGTAGGAATCCCCAATGTTGCCTTATCTCTTTACCGGGACGATAATGATGGTGTTTATGAACCGGGAGTGGATGATGTGCTTATCAGTCAAAGTATAACCGATGCTGAGGGCTATTATCAGCTCCTGGCTACGGTAACAGGCTATTATTGGATTGTGGTGGATGAAAGTACAGTAGGCGGATTCCAGCACACGACAGGGCCACAAAGCGTGCCAACACCAGAATTACTGTGGGTGAGTGCAGGTAAAACCTATACGTTGATCGACTTTGGATACTCAGCGACTGGCTACCTCTGGGGTACAGTCTTCTATGATCGCGATTTAGACGGCATGCAGGGGCTACAAGATGATGGGGTTGTCGGGGCGGAAGTTTGCCTGTACAAAGACCTCAACCTTGACGATACCCTCGATAGTGGTGATCCCTTGCTCTCCTGCACGCAAACAGATTTTCAGGGCAATTATCGCTTCACAGACCTGTTCATGGGCTCTTATTTAGTGCAGGAAGTCCAGCAAGATGGCGTAGGCCACACCACACCGGTGGTACGAGCTGTGGATGTCGATCCCTGGCAGGCAGTGGCAACGCAGGTCGATGCTTTTGCCGACGTGCTTTTGGCCTCGGTAAGTGGCCATCTTTACGTAGATGAGGATGGAAATGGTGTACGCGATAGCTATGAATCCCTCGGCGTTGCTTTTGCAACGGTTACTGCTACCCGCCAGGATACGGGAGACCTGTTCACCACCCAGAGCGATGCCGACGGCGCCTACACATTTACCAATCTGATTCCAGCCGTCTACGAAATTTCCGCCCCTTCCACGCTCTCCGGATTTGTCGCCAATAGTGCTTCGACCCGTACGGAAGTACTACAATTCGGAGCCAGCGTCAGTGATGCCGATTTTAGCTACCTCTTACCTACAGAGGTGGCCCTGGCTAACTTCACCGTCAGCTCTGATAGCCGGGGAAACCTCATTCGCTGGCATACTGGTTCCGAACAGGACCTGGAAGGCTTTATTATTTGGCGCTCTTTCCAAGAAAATGGTGGCTACAAAATTATTTCTCCCTTGATCCCTGCCAGTAATTTTGCCAACGGTGCCGAATACCAGTGGCTCGACACCCTGGTAGATACAGCAACCACCTATTGGTACAAAATCGAAAGTAAACCTGATGGTGTCCTCTTTGGGCCTGTCTCTGTTCAGCCAGAACCGACTGCTGGCGGGCAGACGCTCTTTATTCCCCTGGTCATCCGGTAACTTCGGCCCAATCTTGGCTCCCCCTACGACCCTGTCCCTGCGCGGATGGGGTTCTTTTGTTGTGATGCCTATGCAGCGAAAATAATCAAAGAATCCACACCCTCCACGTCAAAAGATAGATTGGTAAATTAACCCCCATTAGGCTAGAATGGCTTCGCCTTATTCTTTTACAAAAAACCCTTTCTGCTCTTCCGATATTGATGCGATAGAGGTGAGAGAAAGTACCACTTCGTACGCCCTGTCGCATACAGATACAGCATTGGCCCTACGCATTCAAGCCGGTTGAGCCCTCCAGTTTTGAAAAAACCATGACTCTAACATTTCAACAAACGTTGTCCGACATCTTTTCTCATGTCGATTATAGTCGTACCCGGCAAATCCCCTACAATGTCAACACTTACAACCTGGAGCGTATGCGTGAACTCTGTGCTCGCATAGGTAATCCTCAAGATCAGTTCCCTTCGCTCCATATCGCCGGCAGCAAAGGGAAAGGTTCCACAGCGGCGATGGTCGAGGCAATGCTCCGTGCAGAGGGCTATCGCACCGGCATTTACACTTCCCCACACATGCACACCTTTCGTGAGCGTATTCGTGTCGATGCTGAGCTCATTCCCCGCTATCGTTTGGTCGAATTGTGGCAACAACTCCGTCCCCATGCCGAGGCATTGCCGCATACCACCACCTTCGAAATCATCACAGCCCTCGCATTTATGTACTTTGCCCAATCACAAATTGATTGGGGTGTGTTGGAGGTGGGGCTGGGAGGACGCCTGGATGCCACCAACGTCGTCCATCCCCAGGCTTGCGCCATCACCACTCTGAGTTACGAACATACCGACCTCCTCGGCCATACTCTCAGCCTAATTGCCTTCGAAAAAGCCGGCATCATCAAACGTGGCGTGCCGGTCATGGTTGGTCTCCAAGAGCCAGAAGCTTTGGCCGTGATCGAAGATGTGGCGAGAGAGGCAGGGGGACGTGTGTGGCTGGTTGGTCGTGAATGGCACTATGATGTCCTCGCTGCCGATCAGCATGGTCTACGTATCGACGTCCATGGCCCCGATGTTCATTATCATGACCTCTTCATCCCTCTCAGTGGCTTACATCAAGCAGCCAATGCCACCGTAGCGATCGGAATGATCGAAAGTGTGCGTAATCTTGGCCTACAAATTAGTGAAGATGCCATGCGGCATGGCCTGGCTAACACTTATTGGCCAGGACGGTTGGAACTTCTCCACCAGGAACCGACCATCCTAACCGATAGTGCTCACACCCACCAAAGCGCCGAACGCGTATACGAAGCCCTTGAATTCTATCCCCACAAACGGATGATCCTCCTCTTCGGTGCTTCTGCCGACAAGGACATTAGCGGCATGTTATCAATTCTGGGACAACAGGCTGATGAGATCATCGTTACCCGAAGCACACACCCTCGTGCCGCCCTGCCCTCCAACCTGGCTAAACTTGCGCGTGAGGCAAACCCTACTGTATCCATTCACATCGCCGAAGATATTAGCGATGCTCTGGTCATGGCCCTGGCCCTGGCCAATAAAGAGGACCTCATTCTTGTCACCGGGTCTATTTTTATTGTTGCTGGAGCCCGTGAGGCCTGGCAGAGTTTACATCCCGACGCCTTTCCTGCCCACGACTGGGCTCACTTTTCTGAACCCATCCAAGGCAATTTCAGCCCGATGCTTGCCGGCCCTGAACAAAATCCAGACCTTTGGCGGTACAAATAGTTCCCTATGTATTTCAAAAACCCTGACCAATTCCCCTGGTCACTGCGCAAAGAATTTTCCTTCTTAAGCGACAACCTGATCGGTACCTCTCCTGAAAACAGTCCTTTTTTCGAAGAAAATGGTGAGGAAGGGGGTATTTTCGAGTTTCCGGTCATCCCCACCGTCGACACTATTGTTTTTCCCCGGCTTGCTGCTCCCTTATTTATCAGTCGTGAAATTTCACGCCGTGCCCTCGAAGCAGCGCAAGACGAGAACATCTCCCTCATGGTCGTGGCCCAGCAAGACCTCTCCATCGAATACCCCACCAGCGAAAACCTCTACACGATTGGTACCCTTGTCAATATCGGCCATGTCTTGCGGTTACCTGATGGCACCCAGAGCCTCTTCTGTCATGGCGAATATCGCGTTGAAATCGTCAAAGTCATTCATGATCGGCCCTACATCCGCGTCGCCGGTCGTATCCTCTTCGATGAAGAACCCCAGTTAGAGAACATCGAATCCTTGAAGGGAGCCGTCTTATCCCTGTACGAAAAGATTCTTCTTCTCAATCCCAACATTCCCGAAGAAGCCATGGTGGCCGCCATGAACCTCGAGGATCCCGGTTGGCTGGCCGATCTCATCGCTTCTACCCTTACAGTCTCTCTCCCCAAACGACAGGAACTCCT
Source organism: Chloroflexota bacterium (assembly GCA_013152695.1). Next base: position 7,364 of record JAADFV010000038.1, read on the forward strand.
GGAAACCCTCGAGCCCGACCGGCGCTTACAGAACCTCAGCACGCTTCTCGCCGAAGAACTGGATGTTCTCGAGCTCGAGAATCAGATTCACGAACAGGTCCAGAGGCAGATCGATGATTCCCAGCGCGAATACTTCTTACGCGAACAAATCCGCGCCATCCAGGAAGAACTGGGCGAGGGCGATGAATTTCAGCGCGACATCAACGAACTCGAGCAGCGCATCCACGAATCAGATATGCCCGATGAGGTGCGAGCAAAGGCAGAAAAGGAACTGGCACGCCTGCGGGTAATGCCACCCATGGCGCCTGAATCTGGTGTCGTTCGCACTTATCTCGAGTGGCTCCTCGACCTACCCTGGAACCATCCCACCATCGATTCCACCGACATCAGTCAGGCCGAGCGTATCCTCAATGCCCATCATTATGGACTGCGAAAAGCCAAAGAGCGTATTCTCGAACACATCGCTGTACGCAAACTTGCTGCCGACAAAATGCGCACACCCATCTTGTGCTTTGCCGGCCCTCCCGGCACAGGAAAAACCTCCATGGGCAAATCCGTGGCCGAAGCCTTGGGACGCACCTTTGTGAGGATATCTTTGGGTGGCGTAAGGGATGAAGCAGAAATTCGCGGCCATCGTCGCACTTACATCGGCTCCATGCCCGGCCGTATCATTCAAACGATGCGCAATGCCGGCGTTGTCAACCCCGTATTCATGCTGGATGAAGTCGACAAAATGGGATTCGACTTTCGCGGAGACCCCTCTTCCGCTCTCCTCGAAGTACTCGATCCCGAACAAAATCATGCCTTTAGTGATCATTACCTGGATGTTCCCTACGACTTAAGTAAAGTCTTCTTCATCACCACCGCTAACAATCCTTACGACATCCCCTCTGCCCTCCTCGATCGCATGGAAGTCATTGACTTTCCTGGCTATGCTGATTTCGAAAAAACCCTTATTGCCCGGCAGTTCATTATCCCCCGCTTACTGCGCGAGCACGGTCTCGAAGAAAGTGGTCTGCATTTTAGTGACGAAGCGATCAACGCCATCATCGAAAACTACACCTACGAAGCCGGTGTACGCAACCTCGAACGGGAGCTGGCCAACATCTGCCGCAAAGTCGCCCGGCGTGTTGCCGAGGGCAAGAAAAGTCCCAAACGTATCACCCCTGCCAACCTCATCCGTTTTCTCGGCCCCCATCGCTTCCTCCAAAGCAAGATCGAGGAGGACGATCTGGTCGGAGTTTCGACCAGCCTGGCCTGGACCCCGGCCGGGGGCGACATCACCCAGATCGAAGTCATTATCATGCCCGGCAAAGGAGGCCTGCTTATGACCGGACAACTGGGCGAAGTCATGCAAGAATCGGCACAAGCAGCCCTATCCTACGCGCGGGCGCACGCCGATGTGTTGGGATTTGCCGACTTCGATTTCGACAAAGTCGACATTCATATCCACCTCCCCGAAGGAGCCATTCCCAAAGACGGTCCCTCTGCCGGCATCACCCTGGCCACGGCCCTCATCTCCGCCCTTACCAATCGTCCCGTACGCCACGATCTCGGCATGACCGGTGAGATCACCTTACGTGGTCGAATCCTTCCCATTGGCGGGCTCAAAGAAAAGCTCCTGGCCGGTCATCGGGCTGGCCTCAAAACCATCGTCATCCCCCAACGTAACGAAAAAGACCTCAGCGACGTGCCCAAACATATCCGGCGCAGCCTCGATATCAAATTGGTAAGCCATATCGAACAGGCCTTGGCCATCGCCCTGTTAGACCCGCTTCCTTCCGCTGCTGATTCCGGCGGCGACACGCAGGCATCATGAAAAGGATCATCCCTATCATCGGGATACTCTTTATCTTCGCTATCATCTTCTTCGGATTCAGACTACGCGATCGCATCAACAATTTGGAGCTGCCACCGATCCCTGGGCTGGAATTCACAGCCCCCTCTCTTGGCATCGACATCAACGAAATCAAACCCAGCCAGTGGCAGCTTTACAACAAACGCCTGATCCAACTGAGCATCGATGACGATGAGGAGATGGAGTGGATGATGTTCTATCTCTACGATGGACACAACATCGGTGGCATCATCTACGACCCCCAGCCGACACCTCTCGGCAACGAAGGCATAGCCCTTCCCGACCAGTCTACCACCTTTCTTGTACCCTACCGTCTCCTCCCCGACTACCAGTTCAATAAAACCAATGGCTACCTGGGGGATGACAAAGTCGACTATCGAACAGCCATCAGCGATCCCTCCTCCGAGCCGGTCACCCCAGACCGTCTCCTGGTACGAGGCATCGATCACAAACGCATCACACGTTTCTCTGTTTTCTGGTGGATTAGTGAGCAGTTCGGTTATGGGGGTGCCCACGCTTCGACTTCAGGTTGGTTCAGTCTTTCGCACGACCAGCCCAATGACTGGGAACGCTGGCGTGACCCCGTCGCCCCTATCAACGAACTTTGGGCCTGGGAACCTCTGCACGACCGCTCCAACCTCTGCCGCCGCCTTAACTGGCGCCTGATCGAGGGCGACAAGGCCCTCTTCACCCGGCGCTTTGAAGCCAGTGCTGCTAGCGACATTACTTTTTGTAACGGAGAGCTGCCTGCTGACCCGGCCTTCCCCGAAGCGCAGGTCCTGGCGTATATCAAAGATGGTGATGGCAAACGCCTCTGGCAAAGTGATAACGATCAATTTCCCCGCTATAACGGTGCCGTCGTCGACGCCATCTCTGCTCCTCTCGTCCTCGACCGCGTTAGCCCTGACGAATACTTTTATGATGTTCCCATCCGCGTAGAAGTCGATGTCGACTTTACTATCGCAGATATGCCCTATGCCACCCGCTGGACCGTTGCCATGGTCCGCCCTGACTCCATCCGCGAAACCACACGGTGGCGTATTGTCAACGTTGGCTTACGTCAGTAATTGCTCCGGGCCATGAACATTTCGGATCTGTCCTCTCTTACCCCCCAAGATATCCGCACAGCCATTGCGCAAGGCAGTGGTGAACGCCTGGCTCTACTCAGCGAGCAGGCCAGTGCCCGGCGCATCGCCGAAACATTGGTCGCTCTGGCCAATGCCCATGGTGGACTTCTCATTCTCGGTACTTCGGCCAGTGGCAAAATCATAGGCCTAAGCCAAGCGGAAGCGACCCTCAAACTGGCCGCAAACGCAGCCCTTTCCACCGATCCTCCTCTCATCATTCCGCTTCCTAGCCTCGTCACCCTCGACCACAAGGCACTCTGTGTGTTGCAGGTACCACCGGGATTACCGCACGTCTACAGCTTTCGCGGTCAATACCTCATCCGCGATCAGCGCCAGAATCGCCCTCTTTCCCCACCCGAACTGCGTCGCCTCATGTTCGATCGGAGTGAGGCTGGCTTCGAATCCCAGGTCGTCGATGCTGCTACACTGGATGATCTTAATCCCCAGCATTTACAAGCCTACCAGCAACAACTGGGCAGCCCTGCTACAGCCGACATCACCGACCTTCTCATCAGCCGGGGCTGCCTACACCAGACCCCGCAGGGACCACGTCCTACCATGGCTGGCATCCTCCTCTTTGGTCGCCAGCCCCAACGCTGGCTTCTTTCTGCCGAAATAACCTGTGTGCGCTACCCAGGCGCCACCATGAGCGACGACTTCGTCCGGGAAGATATTCAGGGCGTGCTTGCCGATCAAATCCGCCGAGCAGAGGCTTTTGTACTCAGTAACATGCGCCGCGGCATGCGTATCCGTGGCTTAGCTCGCGAAGAAATCCCCGAATATCCTATTTCAGTCGTACGCGAAGCCATTGTCAACGCCGTGGCCCATCGCGATTACAGCATTCGCGGTGACAACATTCGTGTGCTTATGTTTAGCGATCGCCTGGAAGTCTACTCGCCCGGTCGCCTGCCCGGTCATGTCACACTTGATAACCTCATCGAGGAGCGTTTCAGCCGTAACGAAGCCATCGTCCAGGTATTGGCAGAAATGGGCTTTATCGAGCGCCTGGGCTACGGCATCGATCGCATCATCCGTGTTTGTGCGCAAGAAGGCCTCCCCCCTCCCCAATTCATGGAAACGACCGCCGGTTTTAAGATTACCCTCTACAGCTCTGGACCCGAGCTATTCGGTGCTGGCCCTCCGCCCAGCCTTTACGCCCACCTCCATCTGAACCCGCGTCAGGAACTGGCACTTACCTTTTTACAGAGTCATCGTCGTATCACCAACCGTGATTATCAGAAGCTCTGTCCCAATGCCAGCCCCGAAACACTCCGGCGTGACTTCGCAGATCTGGTCGACCGTGGCATACTCCTTAAAATCGGAGAAAAGCGTGCTACCTATTATGTGTTAAAATAGAGGAAGAGGAGAAAACAAACTATCATGAATTTACTAGATACCCTCAATCAAGACCTCAAAAATGCCATGCGTGCCGGTGACGACATCCGCAAACGTACACTGCGTACACTAAAAACCGCCATCACACGCGCCGAGAAGGATAAAGGACACGCCCTCAGTGACGATGAGATCCTGGCTGTGATTCGTCGTCAGGCCAAACAGCGCCGAGACAGTATCGAGGCGTTCCAAAAAGGAGGGCGGCAGGATTTAGTGGATGCTGAGCAAGCAGAGCTCGAGATTCTCGAGAGCTACCTGCCGGCACAAATGAGCGAAGCTGACATCCGTGCCGCTGCCAAACAAGTGATTGCCGAGTTGGGGGCAACATCCATGCGTGATATGGGTAAAGTCATGGGTAAACTCATGGCCCAGCTAAAAAACCAGGCAGATGGTCGCGTAATCAACCAGATTGTGCGCGAATTATTAAGGGAGCAGTAGCCGAGCAATCCCGTGACTGCAGAACGACGCACCTTGATGGCACCCACCACCCGTGACGGAGAGGAGGAAAACGGCTTTTTCTCTCGCTGGAGCCGCGACCCTAGCCGCTGGCGCTTAAGGCTCAACCTCATTCTCTTTTTCATTGTCACGGCTGCCTCGATCGCTGCCACCCAGTCCTTCGAGTGGCCTGCCACCGTCAATCTCCAGCTTCAGGCCGGTGACATTAGTCAGGTGGATATTCGGGCACCGCGTACCATCACCTACCAGAGCGAAATCCTGACCGAACAGGCGCGCCAGCGCGCCCGTAACGCTGTTCCCAAAATCTTCGATCCGCCGCAAACACGGGTGGCACGCCAACAGATCGCGCGTGCCGACCTCATTTTGCAATTTATCGAGGTGGTGCGTCAAGACCCTTATGCTTCGGAGGACCAGAAAATCAGGTGGTTAGGGCAAATCTCCGACTTAAAGCTCGATCCCCGCACGGCCAAGCTCATTCTGCAAATTGATCCGAAGCGTTGGCAAATTGTTGCTTCGGAGACGACGCGGGTGCTCGATCTGGCCATGCGCAAAGTCATTCGTGAAGATGAACTGGCCGAAGCCCAGCGGAGTGTCCCCAGCTTGATCGGCTTTGGCTTGAACGATGACGAAGCTGCTGTAGTCAGTGCCCTGGTGCAGGGCTTACTGCGCCCCAACACCTTTTACAATCCCGAACGGACCGAGGCTGCTCGCGCCGCTGCTGCCGAAAAGATCGAACCCGTCGACCGCACCATCGCCGCCGGCGAAATAATCGTGCGTGCCGGAGACCGCGTCGAACCCCTCGACATCGAAGCCCTCGACGCCTTAGGGCTGCTTAGCTTTCAGCGTACCTGGCGTGATTATCTGGCTGCGATAATCCTTGGCATCATGTTGGCTTCCATCTTCATTGCCTTTATTTCCTACCGGCAACAGAATTTTTGGGCAGATAATCTCAAAGTCTTTTTGTTAGGCATCATCTTCTCGTCCTTCGTACTTTTGGCCAAGATCATGGTGCCCATGCACACGATCCTGCCTTACTTGTATCCCCTGGCAGCCATGGCCATGTTGCTGGGCGCTCTTATCGATTTGCCTATCGCCGTATTCGCCGTCGTCCTGGTGAGCATCGTGATCGGCTTGCTGACCGACGGTAATGTCGAATTGTTGGTGTATCCCACGGTTAGTGCTTTGGCAGGAAGTCTGGCTCTGGGCCGGGCTGAACGCCTGAACAGTTTTGTACGTGCCGGGGCCTGGATCATGTTCGCGAATCTGTCGGCCCTTGTCATCTTCCGCCTGCCCCAAGTCGGTATGGTCGACGATCGCGCCATTCTCGAGCTCGTTACGGCGGCCTTGGTCAACGGCATCTTGGCAAGTAGCTTCACTTTGGTTATCTTTTATCTATTCGGACAGCTTTTTGGTTTGACGACCAGTCTCCAGCTTCTGGAGCTCTCCCGTCCCACACACCCCTTGCTGCGGCAGCTACTCCTCAAGGCACCGGGAACTTACCACCACACCTTGCTGGTCAGTAACATGGCCGAAGAGGCAGCCACGGCCATCGGTGCCGATGCTCTACTGGTACGTGTTGGCAGTTATTACCATGACATCGGTAAAACCGTCCGCCCCTATTTCTTCATCGAAAACAACACCGAGGGCGTCAATCCCCACGATCGTCTCGATCCCTACACCAGCGCCCGAATCATTATCAGCCATGTAACCGATGGCGTCGATCTTGCCCACAAATATCGTCTTCCTGCACCGATCATCGACTTCATCCGTGAGCATCACGGCACCACTCGGGTCGAATACTTCTATCACCAGGCCTGTCAGGAACAGATCGAGGCGGTCGATGAAAGCCAGTTCCGCTATCCAGGGCCTCGTCCCCAAAGCCGTGAAACGGCCATACTGATGTTGGCAGATACGTGTGAGGCAATGGTACGCGCCATCAATCCGCCCACCCGTGAAGAGATGGTCGATCTCATACGAAGCGCCATCAACCGTCGTCTTCTCTCCGGGCAATTGGATGACAGCCAACTAACCTTACGTGATTTGAACGTTATGGTCGACGCTTTTACCCGCGTCCTTCAAGGTATCCATCATCCCCGCATCCGCTACCCGGGTGAAGAGCAGGCATCCGAAGCCCAGGCAGCTGTATCCCAACCCCAACCACGCCCTTCACTCACAGGACCTTGAGGTCTTGCCCTATTCCGCCCCAGGCAGAATAGACCTTGGTCTTTCTGTAGAGCCCGATTCGAGCCCCATGAGCATCGAAATCCAAATCGACGAGCCTTTTCGAAACCAGATCCAACCTGAACGCTTGCGCGAAGCCGCCCTCGCCACCTTACGTCAACAGGGCGCGGAGGGCGATGTCACCATCATTATCACTGATGATGCCGCCGTAGCCGAATTAAACCAGCGCTACCTGGGGCAAACAGGCCCTACCGATGTTCTTAGCTTTCCCGCCATTTCTGGCAATGACATTTTTGTCATGCCGCCCGACTCTAGCCCCTATTTGGGAGATATCGTTATCGCCTTTCCCTACACGCTCCGTCAGGCCCATGCCCAACACACGTCCCTTACAGCCGAGCTCGATCTTCTGGTTGTACATGGCGTTTTGCATTTGCTGGGTTACGACCATGACACGGAACTAGGTAAATCTGAAATGTGGGCGATACAGCAACAAATTCTGCAATCCCTCAATCATGACTCATAACCGCGACACACCTTCTCAGGCGCTCAGACAGTTACCGCGAGCTTTTCTGTATGCGAGCGAGGGGCTGTGGCACATGCTGTGTACGCAACGAAATATGCGAATCCATCTGGTTTTTGCAGGAGGGGCGGTGGGGATGGGATTATGGTGGGGATTGGCGCCTGATGAGTGGGCGATTCTGGCCTTGACCATCGGCTTTGTTTTTGTCGCCGAAGCCCTGAACACGGCGATCGAGACGATTGTCGATCTCGTACAACCTACTTTTCATCCCCAGGCCAAAATAGCCAAGGATGTTGCTGCTGGCGGCGTATTGATTGCCGCGCTCACAGCGGTGGTTGTGGGTATATCTCTGTTTGCGCCGCACTTACTCTCATTATTTTCGTCTAGCTGATGAGTACCCTGGAACTGGCTGAGCAGCCCGCCTCCAAGCTTATCCTCAAGTCTCTTTCTTACTTTACGCAACCGCTTGTCATCTTGCGGAATTACCGCCGCGCCGATTTTGTGCCCGATGCTTTCGCCGGTCTGAGCGTGGCGGCGGTGATGCTGCCACAATCCTTCATTTACGCCATCATTGCCGGTATGCCACCGATCGCGGGGTTGTATACGGCCATTATCGGCTCTATCGTCGCCGGCCTCTGGGGCTCATCCAAACATGCCCAATCAGGTCCGACCAATACTCATTCTCTGCTAACATTATCGGTTGCCGCCACCGTTGCCATTCCTGGTGCACCCGAATATCTGGCGGCCGTGGCGCTCCTGGCTCTGATGGTGGGGTCGTTCAAGATGCTGGTTGGGCTGACGCGATTGGGAATCCTCGC
>JAADFV010000039.1 GCA_013152695.1 Chloroflexota bacterium
GGTCCCTTATGGCAAGCTCTCACCGACCAGCAAGCCCTGGCCGAGCAAATACCACCCCTCTACCGGATGTTTGCGGGCTAATGCCATGATGAGCGCCTGGCCCCGACTGATACTCTCGTTTCTGCTGCTCCTGAGTCTGGGAGCGGGAGCCTCGCCAGCTAGCGCCCCATTCACGACAAGACCTGGAGTCGGCGAGACCCTATTTCTCCCTCTCAATGCCCGTGTCGCCGTCATCAACAGCCAGGAAAGCATCGTAATTACTGCTTTTGTGCCTGACGGCCTTGTCCGTAACGAAATCGACGAGGCCATCGCCCTCGAAAACACCGGCCAGAATCCCGCCAATCTGAAAGGGTATCGTTTGAGTGATGGCGAAGGCACTGGCGAAGGCACCACCGTCCTCCCCAACATCATCCTCGCTCCCGGCGAATTGGCCTGGTGTACACGGCAAGCCAGCGCTTTTCAAGAAAAATGGGGCTTTGCGCCTGCCTGTGAATACGAAAAAGATACAGATGCCGCCGTACCCGATGCCGTAGGCAACTTTCCTCGCCTCAGCAACCAGGGAGACGAAATTCAGCTTCTAACCCCCACGGGACTGCTGATGGATGCCGTGGTCTATGGTACCGGCGATGAGACGACGGTAGGGTGGCAGGGAAGCGCCGTCCCCTATTATCACCCCTCCAACATGTTCCCTCCCGCCGGGCAGGTCTTCTATCGCCTGTTCGACGCCGCCAGCCAGCAGCCCTGGCCCGACACAAATCAGGCCGCAGACTGGGCCCAGGGTAACCAGAATCCACGCTGGGGTCGGCGTGTTGCCTATGAGGGCTGGCAGTGGCGAGAGTTCGCTGCCTCCAGGCATTTCACTTGGTCCACACCTCCCTCTGCCCAACTGGCCGTTGGCCCCGATGCCCTCCTCGAATTCGTCGATCAAAACCTGGCACAAGCTCGCACCAGCATCTGGCTGGAAATCTACGAACTCACCCATCCTCAAGTAGTGCAAACACTGGCAAACCAGGCGCAAAAGGGCCTTGATGTCCGTATCCTCCTGGAAGGAGCACCGGCGGGTGGGCTCAGTGATGCTGAACGCTGGGCCGCGCAGACCATCAGTCTTGCCGGCGGTCAGGTTTTCTTCATGGTCAATGATGTGGGAACCGCCGCGGACCGCTATCCCTTTTTGCATGCCAAATTCGCCGTCATCGATGGGCAGACTCTCCTCCTGAGCACCGAAAACTTCAAAGCCGAGGCCATGCCGGCCGTGACAGAAACCGGCTGGACCAGTGGACATCGTGGCTACGTCCTTGCCTTACAAGATCGCCTGCTCGCTGCCGCAGCCATGACCATCTTTCTGGCAGATAGCGACGCTGCCATGTCCGATATCTTTCCCTGGACGGCTACCCACGAGCAGTATGGCGCCCCTCCTGCTGGATACCAGCCTCCCCCTATCGTCCCTGCAGCCGACTATTTCCTGCAGTATCCCGACCCCTTTCCCGCCAGCGATATTTCCGAGGCTATCCTCTTCACCTCGCCCGAAAGCAGCCTCAGTCCCGGCCCTCTCCTCGATCTCATCGATCGTGCCGGCAGGGGCGACACGATCCTGATCCAGCAACTTTACGAACAGCCTTACTGGGGAGCCAGCGACAGCTCCCCCAGCGCCGATCCCAACCCACGCCTCGAAGCCTTGCTGGCGGCGGCACGGCGTGGGGCGAAAGTGCGCCTCCTTCTCGACAGCTTTTTCGACCGCGCCACCAACCCACGCAGCAATGCCGCCACCGCGGCCTATGTCGCCGCCATCGCCAGCCAGGAAGGACTGGACATAGAAGTGCGGCGAGGCAGTCCCAGCGGCCGTGGTATTCACGCTAAAATTCATCTCCTCGCCCTGGGCAACGAACGCTGGCTCGTCATCAGTTCTATCAACGGCAGCGAGACCAGCAGCAAGCTCAATCGCGAAATAGGACTGGCCCTGCAATCCTCTCAGGCCTTCGCTGGCCTACAACGTGTCTTCTGGGATGATTGGAGTAAAGCGGGGGAGTAAGGGGAATGGCAATAGTCAAATCGTAGTACTTGGCTTACAATAATAGTCCACAACCGTGCCCAGATGACGGGGCACAGTTACCTCGATCCTGACTTCTGTCTTCATCCCATGCCATCCGTTACTGACCGTCTCAAAAGTATTCCAGTCCAACTTGCCCGACGCAGCCGTAGCTTCCCCCTGCGCAGCAATCTCGGCCTGCAATTATTGGCGCTTTACCTGATGTTCATCGGGCCGGTCCTCCTGGGTGCCCTCGTTTTCGACTACTTTACCAGCAACAAACTCGAGCGCGATGTCAAGGCGGCCGATCTTGCCCTCGCCCACGCCATTGCCCAGGAAACCGACGCCACCCTCACCAACGCCGCCCGCACCGTTGTCAACCTCGCCACCCGGCAGGCAGTACTCAACGCCGATGTGGCAGGAATGAGAGAGATATTCAAAGACATCGTCTTAGGCCGCAGTGATATCAACCTCATCTACCGGCTGGATGAAAATGGTATCATGCGCTACCACTATCCCGAAGGTCCACCCAGTACGGTCGGCGTAGATTTTTCCTTTCGCCGCTACTTTGCGGCGGCGCAGAATAGCACCGGTCCCCTCTTTTCAGATGGCCGTATTTCTCCCACGACCAACAAACCCGTGGCCACAGCAGTGATGCCTTTGTGGGATGACGCTCATCATTTTCGCGGTGTCGTCGCCACCAATCTCGCCCTGGATAAGCTCAGCGACACCTTGGACATCATCCGTGGTGAGCCCAGCCAGGGCGTGGTGATTAGCATTGTCGACGCCAAGGGGCAAGTCATCGCCTATCCAGGCCTGCTCGATACTGATCTAGCGGGAAATACCATGCTCACAGTGCGCCAGGGCGACGATCAGGGGCTGCCCGACACCATGCTCCCCGAATGGTCAAGCTGGCGTGATGATGTGGTACCCCGCGTCCTTGCCGGTGAAACCGGCTCTTTGATCGTACAGGCTCCCGATACAAGCGAATGGCTGCGTTCCTACGTGCCCATCCCCGTGGCGCGATGGGGTGTTATCGTCCAGCGCCCGACACGTCTTGCTTTTGCTACCATCCGACAGTTCCATCACCTTCTCTTGATCGCGATCGTGGTCTATCTCATCGGCGGGATTTTATTCTGGTTGGCCTTAACGCGCCAGGTCATCACTCCTCTGGAACAGCTGTCAGAGTTCAGTAAAAAGGTAGGGCAACGCCAGGAACGACAGCACTGGAGAAAGATACCGCTAAAGCCGTGGTCAGAACGACCAGACCAAGTGGGACATTTGGCCCGATCGTTGGCCACCATGGCGGAAAATATCGAGGCCCATGTCATCGAGCTGGCAACCTTGCTCGAAACCAGCCGGGCAGTTGTGCGTTCTCTCGACGCCAACACCGTGATTAACACCATTCTCGACGAAGTGCAACGGCTCCTTGACGTGGAACGTTGCGCCATTGTCGCTCTCGACGAAAGGCTGGATGTCTTCCGCATTCGCGCCAGCCGCGGGCTTTCTGATGACTATGTTGCGCATCTCCGCATCGAACCTTCGGAACCCCACTCTGCGGCCATGCGTTCCCTGCGTAGCCGCCGCCCCGTACAGATCATCGATACGGAGCTTGATGAAGGCTACACCCCCTTCCGGGAACGTGCCAGTGCCGAAGGCTTTCGCTCACTCCTGGCCGTGCCCTTGCTACCTCCCCACGCCCCTCCTGCTGTTCTCATCCTCTATCACAACGAACCCTACCAGTATCGCGAAACCCAGCTGGAGTTGATCTCCACCTTTGCCAATCAGGCGGCGATGGCCATGGAACATGCCGCCCTTTATGCTCAAACCGATGCCCAATTGCAGGAGCAAACAAGGAGACTCGAGGCCATTGTCGAAAGTCTGGATAGCGGTTTGATTTTGGAAAGCCTCGAGGGCAGCATCCTTTATTGCAATCAACATGCTGCCCAACTCGCCGGTGTGCGGCGCTCGCAGGCTTGCATGAAAACGAGCAGCGAATTGATTGATGCTCTGCTCGCCACCGCCACTGATCCCATTGCTGCTCACCAGGCCATCCAGCAAGCCCTGGCCGACCCTACCATGCCTGCCGTCGATATCACCCGGCAGGATAGTGATGGCCAGGTTCAATTTCTCCGCATTCAGGTATTTCAGGTAACCGACGCCCGTGGTCAGGCCATTGGTCGGGGTCAGTACTGGCAGGATATCACTCGTGACAAGAAAATCGACCGCATGAAGACTACGCTTCTCTCGACCGTTTCCCACGAGCTGCGTACGCCTTTGGCTGCGATCAAGGGTTACACTACCACGCTCCTGGCCAAAGATGTGGAATGGGATCGAGAAACCCAACTCGAATTCTTGCAGACCATCAGCGAAGAAACCGATCGACTCACCGCCCTGGTGAGCAATCTCTTGGATCTCTCGCGCTTGGAAGGCGGAGCTCTGCAAATCCAGCGTGAGCTCTATCCTATCGATGCCCTGTTACGAGAAACGGCCAGGCGAGAACAACTACGCCTGGGAAATCGCTTGAAGCTGGACATCCCTTCGCATCTACCGGCACTTTGGATCGACCGCACCCGTCTCGAGACGGTCATCCGCAACCTGTTGGATAACGCCGCCAAATATGCCCCCGCTGATTCCCACATCGAGCTCACAGCCGAACGCCACCAGGGTCGGGTTCTGATCAAAGTGAGGGATTATGGCCCGGGCATTCCCGAAGAACAACGCACAAAAATATTCGATCGCTTTTATCGTGGCGAGATCGATTCAGAACACAATATCGGTGGCAGTGGCCTCGGCCTTGCCATTTGTAAGGCCTTTGTCAAGGCCCATGAGGGCGAAATTTGGGTCGAAAATGGCCGCCCGGGGGCAATTTTTGCCTTTTCCTTGCCTATTCCCACTGCTGTCAACTTGATGGAGTCGCACCATGCCAGCACGCATTTTGGTCGTTGATGACGAACGTCCTTTACGCGAGTTCGTCAGTCGTAATCTGACAGCACGCGGCTTTCAGGTTTTCAAAGCAGCCAACGGCCTGGAAGCCATGGCCATCTTCCAGTCGGAGCCTTTGGATCTGATTATTCTGGACTTGATGATGCCGCATCTGAACGGGTTGGAGGTCACAGAACGAATCCGGCGTACCTCGACGGTACCGATCATCGTACTTAGTGCTCTGGATGAGGAGCGCGACAAAGTCAAGGCCTTGGATCAGGGCGCCGACGATTATTTGAGTAAGCCTTTTGGCGTAGAAGAATTGTTGGCTCGCGTCCGTGTCGCCCTACGCCGGGCCGAGTGGGCCAAGCACCCACCGCAAAGCGAAGCCCTACGCGTAGGTGAAATCGAACTCGACCCCGAAAAAGGGACCGTGATGCGTAGCGGCATCATCATCAAGCTTACCCGTACTGAATTCGATCTACTACACTACTTTATGCGTAATGCCGGCAAGGTCTTGCCCCACCGGCGTATCTTGCAAGAAGTGTGGGGGCCGGAGTATGGTGATGAAGCGGAATATCTACGCGTCTACATCGGTCGTCTCCGGCGAAAACTGGAGAATCAACCCCATCAGCCCCGCTACATCTTTACTGAGCATGGTATCGGCTATCGTTTTGGGGAGTGAGAAGGAGGGGAAAGGGGCACCTTCCCAGCCCAACAAACTAATTTTCACTATTTATCTAGTGAAAATTTGACAATCGTTTATAAACGTGTTAAAGTCAGCGCCGCTGCCCTGAAAAACAGGGTACAGCCATAGGCAGATTTCTTTCTTCATGCCTCATCCTGCCCCTACTTCTTACTTCCTGCTCCCTACTTCCTACTTCTTACTCCCTGCTTCCTGCTTCTTACTCCCTACTCCTCCTCCCTCTCCCCATGACTACCTTTTACCACCGTCTCGATGATTCTTCCCGTGGGCAGATTCTGAAACTTCTGCAACGCTACGGCGCTATGGAAATCAAAGACCTGCGCCGTGAGCTGGGGATGAGTGACACAGCTATCCGCCAGCAGCTCCGTTCCCTACACGCCGACGGCTTGATCCGAACCAGCCCCGGCGTAGCCCAGGGACCCGGCCGCCCCAGTCGCCTATATGAACTTTCGGAGGAAGCGCGGCGTTTATTTGCGCGCTATTCTGAAGACCTGGCCATCAATCTCTATGCCGAACTCATGGCAGAAGAGGGCCCCGCCAAAGTACGCAAGCTCCTGGACAAAGTAGGAAAACGGCTGGCAAAGCAATATCAAAACCAGATCATTGGAGATGAATTGCAAGAACGCGTGCTGTCATTGGCAAGCATTCTTGATGGCAAAGGTATTATGGCTGATGTTTCCCATGAAGCGGATGTCATCATCCTGCATGAATACAACTGCCCTTATCATGAGCTCGCCTCCACACACCGCGAGATATGCGAGATGGAAAAAGACATGATCGCCTTGGTGCTGGAGGCCGAAGTTGAACTAACCGATTGTATAATGGATGGCTTCAGCGGCTGTTCTTTTACTATCCGCCATCCTGAAACCATCTCTAACCCACCCTCTTTGCAAACCCCAAACAAAGTAGTTTTTAGCTAAATCTATCCTATCAAGGAGCCATATCCCAACATCATGACTGCAACTCTTGAAGTCAAAGACCTCCACGTCTCTGTCGACGGTACCGAAATTTTGAAGGGTGTCAATCTCACAATTCGTCAAGGCGAAGTCCACGCCCTTATGGGCCCCAACGGCTCGGGCAAAAGCACGATGTCGTATGCTATTGCTGGCCATCCTCATTATCAGGTCACCCAAGGTGATATTCTCTGGAATGGTGAGAGTATTTTGGATCTGGGCCCCGACGAACGGGCCAAACTAGGCATCTTTCTCGCTTTTCAATATCCTGTCGCCATCCCTGGCGTCAGTTTTGCCAATTTCCTCCGCGCGGCTGTGAGCAGTGTTCGCGGTTATAAAGAACGCGCTCGCGCCGAAGCCGCGGCCAGTGGTGAGAACAAAGTCATCGGCTCTGAATTGATGCCGATGCGTGAATTCCGCCAGGAATTACTGGAAAAAATGGATCGTTTCAATGTCGATCGCTCCTTCGCCCGCCGCTACTTGAACGACGGCTTTAGCGGAGGCGAAAAGAAACGTGGGGAAGTGTTACAAATGGCTATGCTCGAACCGAAAATTGCCATTCTCGACGAGAGTGACTCTGGTCTTGATATCGATGCCTTACGCGTTGTTTCCGATGGCATCAACAAACTGGTTGCCAATGGCATGGGGGCGCTGTTGATCACGCATTATCAGCGTATCCTCAATTATGTAAAACCAGATAAAATCAGTGTGTTTTATCAAGGCCGAATTGTCAAGACCGGTGGCCCCGAAATCGCCCATATGCTCGAGGAACGGGGATATGCCTGGGTGGAAGAAGAATTGGTCCACGCCTAAGTCTGACTATCAAACTAATGTCACCGCAACGAGGTTAAACAATTATGGCAACTGATATGGACCGCAAGGCCCTGGAAGGCATCAAAGATGAATATGAGTATGGCTGGAGCACGCCCGAGGACTATACATTCAAAGCACGGAAAGGGTTGGACCATGATATCGTCGATAAAATTTCCGATATCAAAGGTGAACCAGCCTGGATGCGCGAATTTCGCCATAAATCGCTGGATATTTTCCTTGCCAAACCGATGCCCAATTGGGGTCCCGATCTGACAGAGATCGATTTTGACGACATCTACTACTACATCAAGCCGTCTGAAAACACCGGTGAAACCTGGGAAGATGTCCCTGAAAGCATCAAAGAGACGTTCGATCGCCTGGGTGTTCCCGAAGCAGAACGGAAATTTCTGGCCGGCGTAGGGGCGCAGTACGAGTCGGAGATGGTCTATCATTCGCTCCGGGCAGAATGGGAAAAATTGGGGATCATCTTTGTCAGCATCGAAGAGGGTCTCAAGCAACACGAAGATTTGTTCCGTGAGTACTTTGCCACGGTCGTCCCTCCCACCGATAACAAGTTTGCAGCCTTGAACAGCGCCGTTTGGTCGGGAGGTTCCTTTATCTACGTGCCTCCCGGTGTGAAGCTGGATATTCCTTTGCAGGCCTATTTCCGCATCAATGCCGAAAGCATGGGCCAGTTTGAACGTACCATGATCATCATTGACGAAGGCGCCAGTATTCACTACATCGAAGGTTGTACCGCCCCCATTTACGACAAAGATAGCTTACATTCTGGCGTCATCGAAATTATCGTCAAGAAAAACGCCCGCTGCCGTTACAGCACCATTCAGAACTGGTCCACCAATGTCTACAATTTGGTTACCCAACGCGCCCTGGCTTACGAAGGCGCCACCATGGAATGGGTGGATAGCAATCTTGGCTCGAAAATAACGATGAAATACCCGGCTGTGATTATGCTGGGGGAAGGCGCCCATGGCGAGATTCTCTCGGTCGCCTTTGCCGGTAAAGGACAACATCAAGATGCCGGCGCGAAGGTGGTGCATGCCGCTCCAAATACCTCTTCGAAGATCGTCTCGAAATCGATTAGCAAAAATGGCGGACGTTCCTCATACCGTGGCTTACTCAAAGTCACGAGGGGCGCACACGGCTCGAAGTCACAGGTGGTATGTGATGCTCTCATCCTCGACCCCGAATCACGCTCTGACACCTATCCCTACATCGAGATTGCCGAAGACGACGTGGAAGTAGGACACGAAGCCTCGGTCAGCAAGATCGGGGAAGAGCAACTTTTCTATCTCATGAGTCGTGGCATCAGCGAAGAAGAGGCCACAGGCATGATTGTCGGTGGTTTTATCGAACCCCTGGTGAAAGAGCTACCTATGGAGTATGCAGTAGAAATGAACCGTTTGATCCAGCTTCAGATGGAAGGAAGCGTCGGCTAACAGAGGATATTATGACCGTCAAAG
Organism: Chloroflexota bacterium; assembly: GCA_013152695.1. The sequence continues at coordinate 8,908 of JAADFV010000039.1, forward strand.
AACAAAGTATTACGCCATTGAGCGGTACCACTGCTCTGACCACCAGTGAGCGCTTCCAAGAGCCCGAGTGGCTGAAACTGGCCCGAGAGGCTGCCTGGGAGACCTTCGCGGCTATGCCCTGGCCAAACTATAATGAAGAGACCTGGCGACGCACCCGTTTGACCGGTTTCAAATTAGAAAACTTCCCCCTTGCCACGGCTGAGGTTGCTCCTTTCCCCAGCCGCGAGGCACTCCCGCCCGAACTATTAACTACCCTCAACCAGATCGAAAGTGCCGGGGCTCTAGTTTTCAAGGATGGGAACCTGGTTTATGCCGAGCTGGCGTCCGAACTTCAGGAAAAAGGCGTCAT
>JAADFV010000040.1:0-3472 GCA_013152695.1 Chloroflexota bacterium
CGAGGACTCTTGATCGTGGATACGAGCGCGGAGGAGGCTCTAACCGAAGATACGACCCTTCCTTTCACTGTGACCAAACTTAGCCAGGTATGGGCCCTGGACTCAGACCTCGTCCTCGCCGCCGACGGCCGTGATCTCTATTTACTCGACTTACAGGCGCCACCGGCATCGTCTCCTCGTGACCACACCACATTTCCTGGCGAGATCACGGCCCTCACTGCTGTGGGGACTACCGCTTATGCCGGCAGCAGCGACGGTAGCCTCTTTGTGCTGGATGCGGGCGAGGATGCCGGCTTAGCGCTGCTTGCGAGCGAGGACTTTTCCGCCACCGTCAGCGCCCTCCTCGCGCAGCCGCCCTTCCTCTTCCAGCAGAGCGGTGCCGACACCATTCATATCCTCGATATTCATGATCCCGTCCGTCCTCAGCCCCTGGCTTCCTACCAAACCCCAACCTCGGTGCTTAGCTTTGATCTCGGCGGCAGCACTCTTTACCTCGGCGTCCAGGGCCAGGGCATCCAGGTACTCGATCTGAGCGACGCTGCCCATCCTCGCCTTGTCACTACGATCCCCACGCCTACCGATGTGCAGCATCTGGCCACAGACGGAGACTGGCTCATCGCTTGGGAGGCAGGGCGTGGTTTCGAGGTCTTCTCCCTGAGCGACCCCCAGCACCCCACCTTTGAATTCTTCCAACCCAACAACTTCGATGTCGATCAGCTTATCTTGCAAGAGGGGCGGCTGACGAGCCTTAGCCGCAACGAACGGGTGCGCCAATATTTGCTCTCTCCCGATAGCTTCCAGCTCACGCCCCTGGACACGCAACTTTATCCTGCGGGAGCGGCACGGCAAATGCAGCGTAAGGATGACACACTTTGGGTTGCCACCGCTGCGGCCGGGGTTCAGCGCTATCATAGCCAGTATCTTTGGTTGCCTTTACAGATGTTGGTAGGGAAAAAGTAAGCTAGCTCTTGATCTATTGCCGAAATAGTGTACAATATGAATTGTAAGGCTGAAGGTGGAATCGCCCGTAATCACTTCGTCTTCTTTCCTCCTGTTGCCTCGCCGATAGTCCGGTTTTGTCCACCAGCGACAACTCCCCCACGTCTTTCCTTCCGAACAAACGATCCACAAAGGTAAAACAAGTGCCTTTGTCTCGCCATCACGCTTTGGACAACGCCTATTTTCCTAATCTCGGCCTGTTCTCAATCGAGCATCGATTGATCGACAACAATGACTTTTGGTGGTGTCTCCCCAGCCCCTCCCCCCACCGCGCTGGAGAAGATGATATTCCCTGCCCAGAAAGAATGCATAGGGGGGTAGAGTCTGGAAGGGAGTTGATGCAAGTAAAGGAGAGCTGAACCATACCGCCCTGTCGAATTCTTCTGCTCGAGGGAAGCTCACGCATGAAGCGCAAACTAACCTTCCTGTTTATCCTGTTTATACTTGTCAGTCAGGTTGCCTGGGTTCGGCTGCCCCAGCCACCCCGACCGGTGCGAACGTGCGTGTATGAGAATCCGCCCAAAATCTATACCGAGATGGATGGCGCAATTTCCGGTTTTTGGCCGGATCTGCTGCGCGATATCGCTGCCAAAGAGGGTTGGCAAATCGAATGGGTGCGTGGAACCTGGGACGAATGCCTCCATAAACTTTCTCGAGGCGAGATCGATATCCTACCAGACATGGGCTGGACGCCGGAGCGCAGCGAGACTTTTGCTTTGTCTTCAGAAACGGTGCTCTTGAGTTGGGCCAGACTGTATGAAGCCAAAGGTGTTCGCATCGAATCCGTTTTGGACCTGGAAGGCAAGACCATCGCCGGCCTCGAGGGGAGTTTCGATCTGGACGGTCCTCACGGCATCAGGAAACTGGCCGATAGTTTTGGTCTGCACTGCCGTTTTGTGGAGATGTCGAGTTATACCGAAACATTCAAGGCTCTTCAGTCCGGGCTCGTGGATGTCGCTGTAGTGGATGGGGATTTTGGCCGCAAGTTTGCGGATGAGTTTGGCGTCATTGCCACACCCATCATCATTCAGCCCACACGAATGCTCTTTGCCTTCCCAAAGGACGTGCCCCTGACCCAACAGCTGATCGAGGCCGTAGATTCGGCTGTGCGTGAGGCCAAAAATGACCCCGACTCGGTGTACTATCAGGCAATGGACACCCATCTCGGTCGTCGCGGCATCGAAATCCTCGAAAATGGCATCCCCCGCTGGACAAAAATCCTGCTATTGATCCTGACGGTGATCCTCGTCTCTCTGGCTGTGGCAGTGGTAATCTTCCGTGTGCAAGTGCGTCGTCGTACTCGGGATTTGCGTGAGAGTGAAGAGCGCTTTCGCCTCGCATTCCATACCATTCCCGATTCCATCAAGATCAGTCGCCTCGAGGATGGTCTTTATTTGGATATCAACCAGGGTTTTATCGATATGACCGGCTTCAAGCGGGACGAGGTGATCGGCCATACCTCGCAGGAAATCGGTATCTGGCACAATCCGGAGGACAGAGACCGTCTGGTCGAAGCGCTTAAAAAGCACGGTCGTGTCGAGAACATGGAAGCAAAATTCTGCACGAAAGATGGCACGGTTTTGACGGGACTTATCTCGGCCAGTGTGATCATGCTGCACGGTGAACCTCACATCCTCTCTGTGACGCGGAACATCGAGGAGATCAAGCAAGCCCAGGAATCGCTGCACCGAAGTGAACGCATGCTCAATGAAGCCCAGCGCATCGCCCATATCGGCAGTTGGGAGCTGGATCTGGTTCATGATTCCTTATATTGGTCTGATGAGATTTTCCGCCTTTTGGAACTGCCTGAAGGAGCATCTTCGGCCTCGTACGAGGCATTCATGCAGAGAGTTCATCCTGAGGATCGGGATAGGATGACTTGCGCTTATGCCGAATCGGTGGAGAAACAAATACCGTTCAAGTTCGAACACCGCCTTCTTATGCCTGATGGACGGGTGAAGTGGGTACAGGAGCAATGCGAAACGTATTATGACGAGGAAGGCAAGCCCCAGCGCGCCATCGGCACGATGATGGATATCACCGATCGTAAAATCATGGAGCTGACGCTGCGCGAACGAGAGGATACGCTGCGTACGCTGATCAATGCCACACCCGACGTCATTTGCCTGAAAGATGCGCAGGGGCACTGGCTGGAAGCCAATCAGGCTTATCTGGCACTTTTCGAGCTGGAGGATGTAGATTACCGGGGTAAGCATAACCGGGAATTGGCTGCTCTCCGCCCCTTTTATCATGATGCTTTTCAAGAATGCGAGAAAACCGATGAGTTGGCCTGGCAAAAAGGAGATGTTTTTCATGGTATCGAGTCGATTCGCCGCCCCGATGGCAGTATTCGCTACTATGATGTGATCAAAGCACCTATTTTCGAGGAAAATGGCACTCGCAAGGGCCTGGTTGTTATTGGCCGCGACGTTACAGCCCTCAATCAAGCTCTAACTGCGGAGAAAGAGGCGCG
>JAADFV010000040.1:3522-12431 GCA_013152695.1 Chloroflexota bacterium
CTCAAGGCAGTGTTGGATGCCCTGCTCACCAGTTTAGAGACACTGGTTCCCTATGATACGGCCAATGTCATGCTGCGCTGCAGCGAAACGGAAGTGACAGCCTTGTACTCCAAAGGTTATGAGAACTGGACTGACGTGTCTATTATTCCCAAAATCGTCTTCGACATTCGCGAGAAGGCTCATTTACGGAAAATCATCGAAGAAAAGGAAAGCGTTATCCTAGAAGATGTCAGTCGTGCTCCTGATTGGGAGCTTACACCAGGCACCGAGCACGTAGCTTGCTGGCTTGGTGTTCCACTCATTGCCGGCGGTGAGGTTATTGGCTTCTTTTCACTGGACAAAGCTGAACCCGGATTCTTCAACGAAGAACATTTACGCTTGGTCGAGGCCCTATCCGCCCAGGCTGCGGCGGCGATCAAAAATGCCCAGCTTTATGAGGAGATTCAGTATTATGCGGCTGAGCTAGAACGACGCGTGGAGGAGCGTACGGCAGAGTTGGTGCAGATCAATCAGGAACTGGAGGCGTTTTCTTACTCTGTTTCTCACGACCTGCGGGCGCCCTTGCGGGCCATCGATGGTTTCTCTCGTATCCTTGCCGAGGATTATGGCAATGAGCTGGATGAAGAGGCCCGGCGTCTGATCGGCGTCGTACGTTCCAATGCCCAAAGGATGGGACAATTGATCGACGATCTGCTCTCCTTTTCGCGCGTGGGGCGAAAAGCCCTCCTTCGTTCTGAGATCGACATGGTCAATCTTGCTCATTCCATTTATTATGAAGTAACCGACGAAAAACAGCGGGAAAAGATAGAATTCATCCTTCAGGACCTGCCACCGGCCCTGGCCGATGCCTCCTTGCTTAGACAGGTATTTACGAATTTGTTGTCTAATGCGGTAAAATTCAGTTCGACAAAGGAAGCGCCCAAAATTGAAGTCGGTTTTTCTGTCGAGGACGGAGAAACCGTTTACTACGTCAGAGATAACGGTGTTGGCTTTGAAATGAATTATGCCCACAAATTGTTTCAGATTTTCCAGCGGCTTCATTCCCAAGAAGAATTCGAGGGGACCGGAGTTGGACTGTCCATTGTGCAGCGTATCATCGTTCGGCACGGTGGTCGTGTTTGGGCAGAATCCGAGCTGGGACAAGGCGCCACTTTCTACTTCTCCCTACCCTCCGGTAAGCCCTCATAGCAAGTTACCGGGAAGAGTATTATTATGACAGCGCACGCCTATGACATCATTCTGGTTGAGGACAATCCTGCAGACGTTGAGCTTGCCTTACGTGCGCTCAGGAAGAACAGCATCACCAACGAGGTACTCGTCTTGCGCGACGGCGAGGAAGCGTTGGATTATTTCTTTATCCGTGGTCGTCATCAAAAACGCACCGTACACCCGCCGCCACGACTCATTCTTTTGGACTTGAATTTACCTAAAGTTAGCGGTCTGGAAGTGCTGCAGGCAATCAGCAGAGACAAAGTCTTGAGCTTGATCCCGGTGGTTGTCCTCACTTCCTCGCGAGAAGAAGTCGATCTGATTCGCAGCTATCGTCTGGGCGTCAACAGCTACATCCTCAAGCCGGTAGATTTCGACCAGTTTATGGAAGTAGTACGGGAGTTAGGCCTGTATTGGCTAGTATTGAATCAGATGCCCGAAACCGAAATCTAACTAGTGCTGAGGAGACTATGCCCCACAAATTACGATTCTTGATTATTGAAGATTTCTCTGCCGATGTAGAATTGGTTGAACGTGTTATAAAGACTCTGAATCAACCTTACGAAATTGTGGTGGTTCAAGACGAAGCTGGTCTGCGCCGCGAGCTGGAAGCCTTCAAGCCGGATATCGTGCTTTCAGATTATATGCTGCCTCGCTTCACGGGAATGGAGGCGCTCAAGGTAGTACAAGAGGTAGCTCCGGACCTACCCTTCATCATTGTTACTGGTTCGATGAATGAGCTGGTGGCAGTGGAATGTATGAAAGCGGGTGCCTGGGATTATGTGATCAAGGAGAGGCTGGGTAAATTGGGGCCGGCCATTAGTGCCGCTTTCCAGAAACATGATCTGATTGTCAAGAATAAGGCGGCACAGAAGGCTCTGCAAGAGAGTGAGCGCCGCTTCCGCACCCTCATCGAGACGGCGCCAGTGGCGATGGCTGTGTATACCGGCGATAAGAAACTCTATTACGCCAATGATCTGACCGTGCAATTACTGGGGGCTAAGGATATCGAAGAACTCAAGAAACATAGTGTTCTCGACTTCGTCCATCCCGATTTTCGTGAATTCGTAAATGAGCGTGTTGTTCGGGTTGCTAAGGGGGAAATCGTGGAGCCGGCTATTGAGAAGTTTATCCGGCTCGATGGCAAGGAAATTTGGGTAGAAGTGAACAGCCGTCAGATAACCATCGACGGTCAGGAGGCTATCCTGGCCATCATTGCCGACATCACCCAGCGCAAACATGCCGAAGAGCGTTTGCACTTGCAAAGTGCAGCTCTGGAGGCAGCAGCCAACGCCATCGTGATCACCGACCAACAAGGTTCGATCCAATGGGCAAATTCAGCCTTTACAGAATTAACGGGCTATCCTGTCGAGGATGCTATCGGTGAAAATCCTCGTCTCCTCAAATCAGGCAAACACGACGAGGCATTCTACGAAAGCTTGTGGCAAACAATCCTATCCGGAAAAGTCTGGCATGGCGAGATCATCAATAAACGCAAAGATGGCAGGCTCTACACCGAGGAGATGACAATTACACCCGTGCGTAGCGTCGAAGGCGAGATTACGCATTTCATTGCCATCAAACAAGACATTACGGAGCGCAAACAAGCGGAAGAAGAGCGTGAGCGTCTTCTTGCCCAAATCCATCATCAATCCCAACAGATGGAGCAAACCCTGAACACCGTGCCGGACGGCGTACTTTTACTCGATGCCGACCATCGTGTGGTGCTGGCCAATCCTGTCGCTTTGGGTGATCTGGCGGTATTGGCCGATGCGGCGGAAGGGGAAGTGCTTACGCATCTGGGAGATCGTCCTCTTTCAGAGTTGTTGATGCCGCCACCCAAAGGGTTGTGGCATGAGGTCAAGGCTCAAGATCGTACTTTCGAGGTCATTGCCCGCTCGATCGGCAACAACGCCAGTGTTCAGGGGTGGGTCATCGTTATTCGCGATGTGACCAAAGTTCGTGAAGTACAAAGACGCTTGCAGCAGCAAGAGCGCCTGGCGGCGGTGGGCGAATTGGCGGCCGGAATCGCTCACGATTTCAACAACATCCTTGCTGTAATCGTTCTCTACGCCTTTATGGACCGCAACACGCCGGGCTTACCGGCTTCGACCCGCCAACATCTGGAAACGATTGGCCAACAAGCGAAACGGGCGGGTAAGCTGGTCGAGCAAATCCTCGACTTCAGCCGCCGTGCTGTGATCGAGCGCCGGCCCATGAGCCTGCGCTCGTTCCTCAAAGAGGTGGTCAAATTGCTGGAGCGCACCCTGCCGGAGAACATTCAAATCAGTATTACCTGCGGCGACGATGATTTTACTGTCAATGCCGACCCCACCCGCATGCAGCAAATGCTGCTCAATCTCGCGGTCAACGCGCGGGATGCGCAACCTTTCGGGGGGAGATTGCATATCGCCTTGGACCAGATTCACATCGAGGATAGCAAGGAGGCGCCCTTGCCAGAAATGGAGGCAGGGGATTGGGTACGACTTGTGGTAGCAGATGCAGGTTCCGGCATTCCCCCGGAGGTTTTACCTCATATTTTCGAGCCCTTCTTCACGACCAAAGAGCCGGGAGAAGGAACTGGGTTGGGATTGGCCCAGGTGTATGGCATTGTGAAACAACATGGGGGACATATCGATGTGAGCAGCAGGTTGGGCGAAGGCACGACTTTCACCATCTACTTGCCGGCTTTGGTTACGCCTAAGGCCCCACCCTTACTCGAACCCTCCACGGCCCTGCCGCGGGGTAACGGAGAGACGATTTTGCTGGTCGAGGACAATACCCTTGCCCGCGAGGCTCTGCGAGAGGGTCTGGAATCGTTAGGTTACCGGGTTTTGACGGCTGCGAATGGGCAAGAGGCGTTGGAAGTATACGACCAGCGTGCTTCTGAGATTGCCCTGGTGTTAACCGATTTAGTGATGCCGCTGATGGGAGGCGAGGAGTTGTTCCGTGCCCTGAAAGAACGTAACCCGGCCATCAAGATCGTGGTCTTGACTGGTCATCCCAAAGAAAACGAAATCGAGCGCTTACGGGCAGCTGGTCTGGACGGATGGCTGATGAAGGCCTTCAGCCTGGAGCAACTGGCGCAAGCTGTCGCCCGCGCCCTCACTTAAACCCCTACCGACCATCAGCTTTGGAGCATTATTATGGAAACAGCCTACATCGTCATTGGTCACACGAACGATGCCCCTGTCAAAGTCTGGGGGGTGCAGCTCTATGCTGATGAAGTGGCAGCGGCAGAGCACGCTCACAAGGCCACGAATGAGGCAAAACGTATTCATGCCAATCTCAAACGGGCGGTGATGTTGCGAGGAAAGCCCTTTTCCTCTGCCGAGCTCAGACGTTTCTGGGCCAACAACAGCTACGATCCGCAGATGGAAATGTCTGAAAACGGTGCCACTTACGTTTACCTTTCAGTTCCGCTTGCTCCAGGCCTTGCTTTGATGGCAGGTGATGCCCAAAGAGAGACGTAAAGGGCGGTGGCGAGCATTCTGCGGACAATATGCTGTGCGCAGTTGGATGACCTGTCCAGGATTTGCTTCTCTGGTTGATTAACGGCTCTTGTTTGGCTTGGACCGGGCATGCCGAAAACGGCCTGTTGAAGCAATTAGGACAAATCTCTGCAATTTTGTATACTCAATCATGGGGTAATCGTATGCTGTGGCCCCGCTCAAAGAAATCGTTCCTTTGCTCTGAGGTGCTGCTATGGAATCACTCAGCTTCGACAAGTTGTTCAGCCGCCTGTTTGCGCTGTTGTCGATCACTTTCCTGTTCTTTGTTGCTCAAACAACCTCCTCGCAAGCAGGATGGCGTGACGACCGCCGCATCATGCCATCATCCCCACTTGCTGAAGTGACTACACCATCCCTTGCTACAGGTTATGTGGATGATTTCGACGTCGATCAGCCCACGATGCGGCTTTATTCCGACACAGACGAGGGGAAAACTATCGGCTGGTCGGTGAGTGGACCCGGTATTCTGGGGGGAGAGCGGGACCTCAGAATCACGTTATTGCAAGCTGGCATCGGCAGAAATAGTGTGAGCGCCGGTGTCTCCGGTGGGGCCTACACTTACGGTCAGGAACCATTTGTCAAAGCTGCGGGTGGCATCCAATGGGACGGCCCCGATGATAGCGAGGTTCTTGATCCTACTGGTTTGGGTGGTTATGATCTTACTGAAGGGGGTACCAGAGATGGAATTTATGTGCGAGTTCTCTTTGCCGATGTACCCATTGACCTGCATTTAGACATCTACAAAGATGCTAATAATGCGTCGACGCAGGACTTTTCCATTCCTGGCGGTATAACTTCACCCGTCGAAATTGTCTTTCCTTACAGTTCTTTTCAAACTATGCTGGGAAGCGGCGCTGATTTTGAAAATGCTGGTGCTATTGAGTTGACGATGGAATCAGACGGCGCCCCTGACTTTGTGTTAGACGGCATTTCTCGTGTCGCCATCCTCACTGCGACGAAAACAGATGCGATTCTCATCGACCAGAACCATGATGGTGTTGCCAACCCTGGTGATACCCTTCGTTACACCGTACATCTGACCAATTTCAAAGATTTATTCGGGGCCACGATCAGCAATATTGTTTTCAATGATACTCCCGACCCTTATACCGAACTCGTGGTGGGATCAGTGACAACCACGAAAGGTGTTATCATCAGTGGGAACAATGCCGGAGATGCCCGTATTCAGGTGGATGTGGGGGAGATTCCTGACGATAGCAGTGAAACGATCACTTTTGATGTCTTGATCAACAATCCTCTTGCTGCTGGTATCGAACAGGTGGTTAATCAAGGTGTCATCACCTATTCGCCTAACACCACGGTTTTTAGCGACGATCCTGACACCACCGAGCCTAACGATCCCACCATAACGCCTGTGGTGGCCGCACCCGATTTGAGTGTTACCAAGACAGATTCCGGGATAAGTTCGGGGGTGGGGGAGACAATTACCTACACTTTGGCTTATGGGAACGCCGGTAATCAGGACGCCACCGGCGTGGTCATCACTGAAACTGTTCCCGCCCACACTTCTTTGGCCTCTGGCGCCAGCAGCCAGGGTTGGTTATGTGCGCCTGACCAGCTTGCGGGTAGTACCTGTAGTTTGGCGATAGGTGATCTTGCTGTGGGCGATCAAGGCACAGTCGATTTCGCAGTAACTGTGGTCAATCCCCTTCCTGCCGGCGTCGATGCCATCGACAACACTGTCTGCATCGGCGATGATGGCATGAACGGCCCTGATTTGAACAGCCTGGATAATTGCGATGATGAATCGACGCCGGTCGATGCTGCCCCTGATTTACGTCTCGAGAAAACAGATGCTGATGTCGTAACGAAACCCGGCGCCAGTCTTGTTTACACCCTCACGGTGAGTAATGTCGGCGATCAAGACGCCACCGGCATCACCATTACGGAGACCGTACCTGCTCATACCAGCTTTAGCTCGCCGGGGAGTACGGCCGGCTGGGTCTGCACACCTAATGGCGACGCCGGTAACTTCTGTACATTTGCCGTTGGCAGCCTGGACGCGGGCGCCAGTCGTGACATCCAGTTCGCCGTTTCCGTAGTCAATCCTGTTCCCGCCGGGTTCGATGCTCTGTTCAATACTGCTTGTGTCATGGATGACGGCAACAATGGTGATGACCCCACACCACAAGACAATTGTGATGATGAACCCACGCCGGTCGATGCGGCACCCGATCTGCGTATCAGCAAGAGCGACGGTGATGTTACGGTGCGGCCAGGGCAAACACTGGTCTACACCCTGACCGCCGCTAATGTTGGAAATCAGGATACGACCGGTGTCGTCCTGTCCGAAACCGTTCCCGACCATACTTCCTTTTCTGCTGCCAGCAGTCCTGTCGGTTGGACGTGTGCGCCAAACATCTCGGAGGGGAGTACCTGTCGATTTGTCGTCGGTCCCCTCGCTGCCGGGACGCAAATTACGACCACTTTTGCTGTACGGCTCGAGGATTCTGTGGCTGCGGGCGTGACTGGTCTCGAAAATACTGTCTGTATGAAGGATGACGGCAGCAATGGCAGGGATCCCCATCCGCAGGACAACTGCACGATGGAACCGACCCCGGTCGAGGCCGTACCGGATCTGCGCATCAGCAAAGATGATGGTGGCGCGATCGTCGATCCGGGAAAAATATTGGTCTACACCTTGAGCTATGAAAATGTCGGAGATCAGGACGCTATGGGGGTAACGATCAGCGAAACTGTGCCTGCCCATACGACCTTTAATTCTGCTGCCAGTTCTTCGGGATGGCAGTGCCAGCCCGATGGCAGTGCCGGCAATCAATGCAGCTATAACGTTGGCGGCGTAGTGGCGGGTAGCAGCGACAGCATTGCCTTTGCCGTCACCCTCGACAAAGTCATTAAAATCAATGTAACGCAGATCAATAACGACGCCTGCATCGAAGACGACGGTAGCAATGGCCCCGACCCTTCGCCTACCAACAACTGCGACAGTGAAGACACGCCCATCAGGCCGCCAACCCCGACACCGACTCGAACCCCAACGCCAACCCCGACTGCAACGGCTACACCGACGGTAACTCCGACCGCCACACCGGTCTCCCACTACTGGCCCATGATTTTGGTGCCGCCACCCACGCCAACACCCACGCCTACTCCTTCCCCGGCCCCGGTCGTCGTAACCGAAGGTCAACCGGTGTTGGTTCCCGGCATTGTGCATCCCAAAGGGCTTGCCGTCAATCCTGTGACACACAACGTCTATGTCGCCAGCCGTGACAATAACACGGTGCAGGTCATTAGTGGCTACCTTCTTGTCCCTTCTGTTGCCATCCCTGTTTGTGGTGAGCCCTTTGGCGTTGCTGTCAATCCTCTGACTAATAAAGTGTATGTAGCTTGTTTTAGCGAGGAAAAAGTGGCGGTCATCGACGGTTCCAGCAACACTGTGATCAAGTCCGTGCACGTTGGACCCGAGCCGACTTACATCGGTATCAACCAACACACCAATCGCATCTATGTGGTTACACATGGCAACAATGGCGTCGTCGAAATCAATGGCGCCAACGATACCATGACACGCGTCGCCGGTGTGGGCGCAGGCGCCTTTGCCATCGCCATCAACGAAAGTCTGAATCGCATCTATGTCACCAGTCGCGATCAGGGTGAGGTCTGGACCATTGACGGCACGACCATGAGTCCTTTACGAGACCAGCGTGTGATGCCCGGTGGGCCGCGCGATCATCCCTTTGGCATTGGCTATAATCTTGTCAGCAACCGTCTCTATGTCACCTACACCGACCAGGGATATCTCACCCGTCTTGCCGTGTATGAACCCGGTGTCGATGGCCTTACGCGTTTGGATACGATCACCATTCCTGATGGTGGTAAAGATGGTCCCGGCCAAGTGGGCATCAACCCCATCACTAACCGCATCTACACGTTGAACTCAGCCAGTGATTCTGTCTCCATCATCGACGGTGCGCTCGGGCGCATTGTTGCCACGGAGCGCTTTGCCGCCGATCCCTTCGGTGTCGCTGTCGATTCGGGTTGGAATCGCTTTTATATCGGTTTTCGCGCTGTCAATGCCCTCTGGGCTATCCCTGACATGTACTAAAGCCGACAGCCGCAGCACGCGCTGCCCGGCTTAGTTCTATCAAGGTCGAGCGTTGATCATGTGCCGTTCGTAGCAATGCCCCGCCGCCGAGGGCTGAAGCC
>JAADFV010000041.1 GCA_013152695.1 Chloroflexota bacterium
TTGAAGCTAAGAGTCGTTCCTTGGCCAGCCAGTGATTCTTCACTTTTTTCAGAATGGCTTATTGTCCTCGGATGAGCAGAAGTCTATGCGAATTATTCTGAAGAAAGGGGTGAATTTATAATATTAAATTGACATAATGCTAATTTTAGACCCGTCTGACGGTGAGTTGTGTAATTTTTAGAGTATGTGTACAATATAGGTATTCTTTGCATCACTTTCCGTATTTTTGACCTAAGACACACTTTGTGAGGCCTGTAATTCAATATATTGAAACAGTATTTGAATTTTGTTAAATAGGCAAATGATTGGTTCTGCTTGAGGTCTTGTTGCTTCGGGCAGGACCACACACTATTCATTTGCCTGTCATATTATCCCCCTTCCCACCCATTGTCGCCAGGCGATGGGCTCTTCCCCCACAACTCCCCCGCCGTGTTCCCCGTAAGCTGGCTCCAGCGATTATCGAAGAGACTGTATGGGCATCCCCTCACAGGACGAATGCTATCCCGCTTCTGGCAGCATTTGTCTATTGTTATCGCCCTGTTGTTGGTGGTTTTATTGTTGCCGACGCCGACTGTTCATGCTGAAAAGGGATACGACGGGGGTTTTGTATGGTATCGGGTGCGAAGCGGTGATACTCTGTGGGGACTGGCTCAGCGCTATCACACGACGGTGGCGGCGCTTCGTAGAGCCAACGGCCTCAAGCGCAGTCTCATTCGTAGGGGACAAAGACTGAGGATTCCTGTCACGGCTAAAAACGCCGCCCTTTTGACGGCCCCACCTTCATCACGCTGTGGGAAAACGTATCGTGTGCGGCGAGGAGACACATTGTCATCCATTGCCCAACACTGCCAGGTCAAGGTCAGGCAAATCAAGCAGTGGAATGGTCTGAAAAAGAATAGAATTTGGGTGGGGCAAAAGCTGACCGTGTCGGCGAGAGCATTGTCTCAGACAAAAAGTCGCTCTTCGTGGCTTTCATCCCCCCTTGATCTGTACCAGCGCACCTTACCAGTGCCAAGCTTTTCTCACCCTAATCGTTTACCCTGATCCGTGGTACTCTAGTTTATGGGTTTTCTCCCGGTAGGAGGTAGTGCAAGACAATGCTATGGACAATCTGCTCAATGGGCGCTTTATCGTCGCGAAGAATGGTGCCCTGGGTTGGTGCCACTCGAGCATAGGGTAGGGCCCGGTGCGCCATCTCACGCAGAAGAGGCTGGCTGAAAGCTGCGACATTACGACGAAAATCCTCCAATGTCGCAGCCTGGTTACTGGCGACAATAAGGCTGTTGCCGAGACTGTATCCTTGGTTGGGTTCATCGATGACGAAAACCGTGGGATAGACCTGGGCCATGGTGGCGGCCAGAGCATCGACAAGACGAAAATCGGTGGCGGTACGGGCGGCATTGATGGCAATGACGCCACGGGAGCTAAGATGCCGCCTGGTTTCAGCAAAGAATTCGACAGTAGTGAGATGGAAGGGAATGTAAGGAGGACGATAGGCGTCGATGGCAATGACATCGTAGGTGCCAGCAAAATGATTGAGATAGTACCGGCCATCTTGAGCAACAGCCTTTAGATTCGGTTCTGTCATGGCAAAGTAACGTTCTCCTGCCTGAATGATGGCCGGATCGAGTTCGACGCCATCGATGGGGATGGGGCCGTAGACGTTGGTATAAAGTTTGGGAACTGTGCCCGCGGCCAGGCCTATCATCAAGAGGCTCCCGACCTCATCGGGGCGGAAAGGGGCAGGGTTGAAGTAGGGAGCGAGGAGAAAGTAGTCCCAAATGCCATCACTCAGCGTCATCCCGGGCCGATAGACGGAATGAACGCCAGCGCCTTCATTGAGCTTGAGCACAACTTCGGCGCCGTTTTGCACGACCTGGATGTAGTTGTAGGCGGACTCCTGTTCGAATAACGTGACGCTTTCCCCATGGATGGGGGAGCGGGTGATAAGACTCAGGGCCAGGAGGAGGATACCGACCAGGAACAACAGAAGGGCACGACGAGGGCGCAGGGGGATAAGGGCAACGAGGGCACAAGTGAGGAGCATAAGCCCCAGGAGAAGAAAAGTTTGGCGAGTGCCTATGTTTGGGATGAGAATGAGCACAGGGATAAAGACACCAAGAATCGAACCTCCTGTGGACAAGGCAAAAACGCGTCCTGCAGTTTGACCTGCATCATCGGTGAGGTGAATGAGCAGGCGGATGGCAAAAGGACTCAACATTCCCAGGAGAAGAACCGGTACACTAAACAGGGCAAGGATGGCGCCAAAGGCACCGATCATAATTGCCGTATTGTAGGTGACGAAGACACCCGCTGCCAGCTGCAAAATAGGGCGAGCAATGAAGGGGATAAGGGCGACAGCAATACCGGCGAGGGCGGCGATGCTGTAGAAAAGACTGGGAGTAGGATGGCGGTCGGCAATTCTTCCCCCCAGCCAATAGCCTCCTGAGAGATACAAAAGGATGAGTCCAATGAGGCTGGCCCAAACGAAGATCGAATTCCCGAACCAGGGATCGAGAAGGCGGCTGGCAGCTAATTCCACCCCGAGGCTGGTAAATCCTGCGACGAAAACCGTGAGATGGAGGAGTTTTGAGGAGGTATTCATGGATTTTGCCCTGCGATGTCGGTGTTGGGTGGGCGGATGAGTCAGGAAAGAATCTCATCCTGGCCAAGCAACGATTCTTTTCTGGGCTGAAAATAACACATCTCGCCTTCTACGCTTGGCTGAGACTTAATTCCTTTCGGCAAGAATGTTCATGAGCGCCTTTCCCATCTTTTCTGGATCATGTCGCCAGGGTTGTTCTTTATCTTGGAGATCGGCTGTCAGCAAGCGATAGCCGGGTATAGGGCGGGAAGGTAAGCGCACCCATTGGGAGCGACCTCCCGGTGGTGGTGCTGTTCCCCAAGTATCATTGGCAAGGACAATGTGAAACAGACCGATACCGGCGTGTTGGATGAGCGCCTGCACATGATCGTCGACATCATAGCCAGTGGTTTCTCCCGGTTGCGTGGCAATATTGCATACGTAGACTTTGATGGCGTGAGCAGCCTGAATTGCTTCTCTGATTTCAGGCACGAGCAGGTTGGGCATGATGCTGGTATAGAGACTTCCTGGTCCAGCGACGATCATATCTGCTGCCAGGATGGCACGGATAGCCTCAGGATAGGCGCGGGGCGACTCTGGCTCCAGGTAAATGCGGTGGATACGACGTCCACGCCCCAATTTGGGGATCAGTGATTCCCCGCGGATACGCTCCAACCGTCCTTCTTCATCCTGCACATCGGCTACCAACTGCACAAGCTCGAGGGTGGAGGGCAGAACGCGACCGCGCACGGCCAGCACCCGGCTCGATTCAATCAGGCCTTGTTCAAAAGATCCGGCAATTTCAGCCATAGCCGCGAGATAGAGATTACCAAAGGCGTGGCCTTCCAAGCCTGTGCCGGCATGAAATCGATACTGAAAGAGACGGGCAGTGGTCGCTTCAGCCTCGGAGAGGGCAGCAATATTGTTGCGAAAATCGCCCGGCGGCAGCAATCCCAACTCGCTGCGTAGCCGCCCAGAACTGCCGCCATCATCGGCTACAGTGACCACTGCCGTGATGTTATCCGTGTAGGTTTTAAGCCCCCGCAGAACCGAGGGCATACCGGTGCCACCACCGATGCAGACGATGTGAGGCCCGCGCTGACGTCGTCGATGGCGATAGATTTCCTTGACGACATTTCCATCGAGGGTCGTGAACGGCGCCAAAAGAGAACGGTTGAAGCCGATCAGACTCCAAATGGTGAGGATGATACCAAGACCGCCAAAAAGAATTGCACGTAAGGTCCGGGGGAGGAACTGTAGGGTGAGCCAGTAGAAGGAGGGGGGATAGTTTCCTGCCACATAGACGGCGCGTAAAAGGTACGCCAGGCCCAGGCTCATCAGCGTGATCCCGATCAGCAATAGAACGAGCCAGCGTTTGATGTACAGTCCTGGCGTCAGCCAGGCACGTATTTCCTGCAGTTTTCGCTGCCAGTGCATGAATACCTTATCAGGGTGATGGCTGAAGGCTAACCAACAATACTGTATTCGTATTGTCCTTGCACGGGTTGGCCTTCGGCAAAGCGGCTCAGGCGGAAAAGGGTAGGATCGAACAGCGGGTCACTGACATCGGTAACCAGGTCTGCCATGATTCGGCCTACAGCCGGCCCCAGCTTGAAACCATGGCCACTAAAGCCGGTACAGATAAAATGCCCACTTTTTTCGGGAGCCTCGGCGATGATGGGGTGCCAATCAGGGGTGATGGCATAAATCGAAGCATATCCTCCTGTACTTTGGCTATACTCCATGGCCGGATAGCGGGCAATGAGACGTTCTCCTGCATCCAAAATGAAAGACTGATCGACTTGTTCGTCGAAGGCATCCGGGTTGACGATGTCTTCTGCTTCGGAAGGATCGATGAGCCCAGCCAGGGTTAGATCTCCGGTCTCGGGACGGAAGTAAATGGCGTGGATGAAGTCACCGACGACGGGGTGGGGCGCTTCATGTCCCGCCGGGCGACGGAATAGTGCAACCTGTACGCGGCAGGCATCGATGGGAGCCTCGATCTCGGCCAGACGCGCCACCTGCGCTCCCCAGGCGCCGGTAGCATTGATGACCACTGGGGCAGAGAAGTTACCCTTGGCTGTAGCCACGCCTTGTACACGCCCTTGCGCAAAGTTGATTCCCGTCACTGCTGTTTGTTGGAAAAATTGTGTTCCATGCCGCTTGGCAGCGTTGGCAAAGGATTGCACTGTGAGATAAGGATCGGCATAGCCACTTTCTGGTTCGAAAGCTGCAGCCACCAGATCGTCAGTTTTCATCAGGGGCATGATTTCATGAAGCGCTTCGGGCGAGAGGATTTCTGTGTGGATGCCGAGACTTTGCTGCATGGCCACATTCGCTTCTAACCCGGCACGATCCTTGCTGGCGACGGCCACGACAAAACCAACAGGAACAAATCCGGCCTCGCCACCTACCTCCTCCGAGAAGTTTTGAAATACCCGCAAGCTATAGAGGGCCATACGTGCGGTCAGTTCGTTGGAATAATGCTGACGGATGATGGCGGAGGATTTGCCACTGCCACCGCTGGCAATGAAATCTTTTTCGATCACGGCGACTTTGAGCCCGCGCTGGGCCAGTTGAAAAGCCGTGCTGCAGCCCATAATGCCGGCGCCAATAACGATTGCATCAAATGTTTGGGTCATGAGGATACTCCTGGTCGAAAAGAGTGTGGATCAGAGTGGTTTGATCAGGGCTACTGTTCCTGGCTTTTTACCAACACCTTCCACTTTCCTCGTTGAACTTTTTGATCCCGCTGGTTCAAAACTTCGACTTTGAGCCACACGAATCCTCCACCCAGCCGTTTGACCAGTTTTTTATCAGCAACGGTGGCGCGCACACGAATGGTGTCACCAATTTTGACTACCTGGCGAAACTCCCACTCCAAGCCCATAAAGGCTATCACTGTATCTTCCATAAAGCCCAAACGTGTGGCCAGACCCGTGGCCGCAGATAAGACCAAGAGGCCATGAGCAATACGCTCTCCGGTCATCTGTTGCTTGCTATACTCGGCATCGGTGTGGATCTGATTCCAATCACCGGAAAGCATGGCAAACTGAACGATGTCGGCTTCTGTAATAGTACGGCCTGCACTTTCAACACTGTCGCCGATTTCGAATTCTTCGAAGAATAATCCTTTGGGGCGGATAAGTCGAGTCATGTTATTGCTCACAAATCGAGAGAAGGCGGGCAAGATAGAGCGGCAGTGTGGAATCTTATCGCCGCATACCCAACCTGCCCGGGTGGATTGAATGCTGTTTCGATTGTAACTTTGGCTCGAGCTCCTTGTCAAAAGAAGAAAGATAGAGGAGGTTGTGGGGGGAGTCAAATGGCGCCTGATTTTCCTTGACCGCAAATGATTTCCAGGATAGAATGTGGCCATACGCCATTAAATAGCGGGTCGATGCATGCTTTATTCAGGGCGTTTTTTGGCCTGCATATTTAAATGATAACTGAATTTTTACCCAAAATCACCCATCAGAGGAGTTCATAGTGGAACGAGTAGCACTCTATCTTCAAGATGCACATCCCATTCGCCAAGGAATGGAACTGGCGCAATACGCCGAGGCTCGAGGTTTTGAAGCTGTGTGGCAGGCAGAATCACGGCTGGTGAGGGATGCCATCGTCCCCATGGCTGCTTATGCTGCCGTGACTGAGAAAATTAAGATTGGTAGTGGTGTAATCAACAACTGGACACGTAATATTGGTTTGTTGGCAGCCACTTTTTTGACTCTGGATGATCTGGCGCCTGACCGCATTATTTGCGGGATCGGAGCCTGGTGGGATCCCCTGGCTCGTAACGTGGGTATCGAGCGTCGCAAGCCCCTCAAAGCGATGAGAGAGACCATCGTCGTTATGAAGCAATTGCTCAGGTTAGAACGTGTCACCTTCCATGGTGAGTTTCATCATGTTGATGGCATCGAGCTGGACGTGGTGCATGGCCGTCGCGAGCCACGAAATGTGCCCATTTACATTGGCGCCACAGGTGCAAAAATGATGGAGCTGGCAGGGGAGATTGCCGATGGTGTAGTCTTGAATTATTGTGTGCCGCCCGAATACAATGATGAAGCCATGGCTCACCTGGAGGCTGGGGCCAAGAAGGCCGGTCGCAGTATCGACGAGATCGATCGTCCGCAATTGGTGGTGTGCTCGGTGGATAATGACCGGAAAAAGGCTCTGGACGGAGCACGAGGTTTGCTCACCCAGTATCTGGCGCAACAGCCACACATTGCCAAAGCCAGTGGTGTTAGCGAGGAAGTCGTGCATGAAATCCAGTCGATTCTGGGCTGGCCGGCCACCAAAGAGCAAATCCGCAAGGCGATGCCCCTGGTGCCCGATGATCTCGTACAACGCATCACGGCCAGTGGCACACCCGAAGAGGTGAAGGCCAAGGTGCAGGAATACCTCGATCACGGTGCTACCTGCCCCATTTTGTATCCCTTGGGTGATCCCAAACTGATGATCGACATTTTTGCAACGCAGTAGATGGTTATTTCCTGATTTGAGCGTAGCTCATCTCATTTTTCCAACCCTGATCCAGAGAAGCTAGAACCAAAGAAACCTCTCGTCAAAGTCATCGAGAATGCAAAGAAATTTTAAGCTTTGCATCCTGGCGACCTAACGAGAGGTTTTTCTGTGTGTCACCCTGAACGGGTCGAATGCACAACTGACATGAACACGAAACGCTAATGAAGGGTCTAGCGGTCAATAAATCGCTAGATTCTTCGCTAGAATTGGCCCAGCAACGGGCCTTTTCGTATTGATATGCGTATCCATTTGCTATGTATTGACTTCAAAAAGCCGATCAGAATGACAGTTTAAGAGAGTATTTGTTAGGAAATAACGTCAATTATCCCTCCCAACTTACATATTTGTCCTTAGATCCTCAACACAGTCGTGAAACCGTCCTGAATCGCCTTTTGCGCATTACCCACCTCACGGGCGTCGCCAACGACATAAACGGGTACCTTGCCCTCGAGTGCCTCGGCCAGGGGACGGTAGCTGCGCATACCCGCCGCCATGACGATATGATCCACGCCTTCGATGACCTGCTCCTCTGCGCCTTGCAGAAATACGCGAGAACCCTCGACTTTGCTTACCACAGTTTGCGTATAAATAGCGACATGTTTCATCTGCAGCTTTTTCAGCGTTAACTTTTTCTCGATCATTTCCATTCCCCGCGCAATTTCCTCGAGCATTTCCACAACGATTACTTCGTTCCCATTGTCGACTAGTTTACTGGCAATCTCGATGCCGATCAAGCCGCCACCAATGATCACGACCTTTTTGTTTTGAGGAAGATTCTCCTCTAACATGGTTTCTGCCCAGGCGTATGTTTTGAGGCCGGGGATGGGAGGGACGGCCGGCACCGCCCCTGTGGCGACGACTACGCCATCATAGCCCGCAGAGAGGATGTCCTGTGCTGTTGCTTCTTTTTTGATGAGGGGAATGGCCTTGTCTTTGATTTCGTAGGAAAAATAATCGATGAGTTCTTTCAGTCCTTCCTTGTGGGGTGGTAGCCAGGCGTAATTGAACTGTCCCCCAAGCTGCTCCTTTTCGTACAGGTCGACATCGTAGCCGCGTGCTTTAAGGGTGATTGCGGCCTCCATACCGGCCAGGCCTCCGCCCACTACGGCAATGCGCTTTGGTGCAAGGGCAGGTGGAAGTTGTAGTACTTTAGTTGCAAGCAAGGGATTGACGACGCATCCCAGCCCTTGACCCGAACGTACCCCGCCCACACAGCCTTCAGCGCAGGCTAGACAAGGACGAATCGCGCCGGGAACTTTACCCAGATACTTGCCTACAAAGTCAGGATCGGCGACCAGGCCTCGCCCTAAGGCGATAAAATCGGCATCGTAGTCATGAACGAGCTTGTCAACGTCGGTCGCAGAATTGATGCGGCCCACAAAAATGACCGGCATGCGAACTGCGCCTTTGATCGCGGCGGCAAATTCCCAGGTCTTTCCTTTGGGAACAAACATGTGTTGGAAGAACCAGGGGGGTGTGGAACAGATCGTACCCGCCGACACGTGGATAGCATTGGCGCCATGTTGCTCCAATGCTTGTGCCAGGGCGATGGTTTCTGCCAGGGTAATGCCGCCGGGAATCATTTCTTCGCCACTTACCCGCACATTGATGGGCAGATCGACAGCCTCTTTCACGGCATCGAACACTGCCAGAGGAAAACGCATGCGGTTTTCCAGGCTGCCGCCGTAGGCATCAGTGCGATCATTCACGGACGGTGAGAGAAATTGGGCCATGAGATAGCCATGTCCCATTT
>JAADFV010000042.1 GCA_013152695.1 Chloroflexota bacterium
CACAAATTACATCAGAGGAACTAAAAATGAGTTCAAAACGACGAAAAAAGCGACCTCAATCAAGAAAACGGAGTTCGCAAATCCAGAATACGGAAAAAAGATGGTACGAATCAACAGCGATAAAACTGCTCGCTTCCCTCTTCGTGGTAGTAGCAGTTGTTGCCCTCCTGGCCTTTTTTACACAGAAAGACAATGACGAAGCACAATCATCCGAACCCGTAGACCAGCCCGTAGAGATAATGTTGGACAGGAGTATCGGTCCCGAAGATGCTGCGGTCGTGGTCACGGAGTATGGCGACTTTCAGTGACCGTATTGCCGGCAATTTGCCACCGGCGCGGCGCGTCGGCTCAAACAAGAGTATGTCGATACCAACAAAATCCGCTTTACCTTCCGTCATTTCGCCTTCATTGGCGACGAGTCCCGCTGGGCGGCAGAGGCATCTGAATGTGCCAACGAGCAGGACCGGTTTTGGGACTACTATGATAAGCTATTCGAGGAACAGGCGGGAGAGAATGTGGGCGCCTACAGCAAAGACAACCTGAAACGTTTTGCAGCCGACATCGGTCTCGACACGGAACAATTCAATCAATGCCTGGATTCAGGTAAGTACAGTGACAAAGTTCGTCAGGAAACGCTGGAAGGCAAGCAGAAAGGCGTACGTGGCACGCCCACCCTCCTGATCAATGGCCAACTCATCGAAGGTGGTGCCGACTACCGCCGACTGAGTGCTGCCATCGAAGCAGAATTAAGCAAGCTGAAGAAATGACCGGAGTTTGGTGCAACCCTGTCTGATCACGATTTGACAACATCCTCAAAAAGTGTATAATGCACCATACAGTATGCTCCTGCCTCAGCAAGAGCAAAAGGATTTACTCAAGTGTCAGTATCACTCAAGCACTTACAAGCGCGTATCGAACTGAATGCATTGACCTGCATCTGTCGCCAGCGGGGCGTTAAGCACCGCGGTCGTCAGACAGGTTAATTTTTGCTGAACAAGAAAGCCAGTCGACCCGGTGCCAAGCACTCCCGCTGTATCCAATCATGTTGGAGCGGGGTAGGGTCGAGGCAGAGTACCAAGCCTGGGACCCGTTCCCAGGCTTTTTGTATTTCAGAGCTACGCTCCCTCCCTTTGCTTTGTATTGTCGCATTATCCTTGTAATTTTGATTCTTGCCGAGAGCACGACCAATGAATTCGCAGCAGTTAGTAAAAGTGAATAGATTTGACTCATTCACTCCCTTGCTGCGAAGTGTGAGACAAACCATGCTGTATTTTCTTCATTGCATTTGTATGAGGCGGGGACAACGACACCTCGCCTTCAGTAATCAGGGTTGATTCTGGGTATCGAAGACGGTGCGAGGTGCGGTGTCCCCGCATGTGGGTCAAGGGCAGGTGAACTGCAGCTATCCGGTTGTTTAGCTTTTGGCACCGGGGCGCAGACATGGTGATAACGTAACGACAGGCCATTACGGCCGCGTGCATCTCCTGTCTCAGCCTTTTTCAGAGCTACGGCCGGGCTCAGTCGACCCAAAAACACTCACCTGCTTCCCTGTGAGGGATATTCGTCCTCAAGTCACACCACCTCCGTATCTGCGCCACGGCAGGAAATGGGTGGCACGATGGTTGATTGTCGGCCTGGACGAGAGTCTCTCACATGGGACTCTCGTTTTTTTGTGGCGCGGATTTCATAACATTCCCAAAGCATTACCATCAGCAACGATAGGAGACTATTGATGACTAACAACCGTTCACAGAGCGATCCCAGCTGGGATACAGTCCTGAACCGTAATTGTATAGAGCGACTGAAGCAGGAAAAGAGTCCGGAAGAGATTTTGAAAGAGCTTCCCCGCCTCATCTCTTGTGGTTACGAGGACATTCCCGAAGAAGACATCGTCCGCATGCATTGGTGGGGTATCTTCCATGACAAGCCCAAGATTGGCAACTTCTGCATGCGCATCAAAAGCCCCGGTGGCATTTTGCAACCGCACCAGTTGCGCGGCCTTGCCGAACTATCTCTGCTCTTCGGCCGCAATTACCTCGAGTTCACCACGCGCCAGAGTGTGCAATTGCATTGGTTACGACTGCCCATGCTGCCTAAGATTTTCGACCGCGTTCAGGAGTTGGGTCTGACAACCAAAGGGGGGTGTGGTGACACCGTTCGTAACATCACCGGCTGCCCCGTGGCCGGTCTTCATCCCGACGAGCTCTTCGACCCGACCCCCCTCCTTCTCGAGGCTTCACGGCTCTTCGATGAGATTCCGGAGTATTCGAATCTGCCACGGAAGCACAAGATTACCATTAGTGCCTGCCCGCAGTGGTGCTCTGCTCCCGAAATCCATGGTCAGGCCCTCATTGCCACGCAAAAGGACGGGCGGAATGGCTTTGCTCTTTGGATTGGTGGGGGCCTGGCCTCCACACCCCGCTTAGCCAAACCCCTGGGCGTATTCATCGAACCGCAGGACGCCATCCCTGTATTGCGAGCCGTCCTCGACGAATGGAGCAGCCAGAAACGCTACCGCCTTAGTCGGGTCAAGGCCCGCATCAAATTCATGATGGACGACTACGGCCCCGAGGCATTTCGGGAGCTGATCGAGGCTCGCCTGGGCCGAAAACTGGAGGATTTGCCCGAAGAACCGCGTCCCCACCCTTCGGCCACGCACATGAGCCACCTTGGCATTCATCGTCAGAAACAGCCCGGCTTGTACTTCGTAGGCTTTCCTGTTTTCGCCGGTTCGGTGACAGGACAGCAACTTGTGGCCGTCGCCAATCTTTTGGAATCCTTCAACGGGGATTTCCGCATCACCCGGCAACAGAACTTCATTCTCACCGGTATACCGGAGAGTGAGTTGGATCGTGTTTTGGCAGAGATGGCCGAGCTTGGATTTACCCTGGTTACTTCGCCTCTGCGCGCCAACAGCATCGCCTGCACAGGCAATCCCCACTGTAACTATGCCGTCGTCAACACCAAAGAGGGTTTGCAAGAACTCTTGCAGCATCTGGAAGAGGTTTTTGGCCCTGTTACCATGCAGCGTTTACAGCTTGGCATCTATCTGGATGGCTGCCCTCACGCCTGTGCCCACCATTGGGTTGGAGATATCGGCCTTCAGGGCACAACATTGCGCCAGAGTGGCAAAGATGGTGGCAAGGTTGAGGCCTACGACATCTATCTTCGCGGCGGTTTAGGCCGCCAGGCTGCGATCGCGCGACCGATCATCCGTCGTGTGCCTGCTAGCGAAATGCGCTTTTACGTGGAACGGCTGATTCGTGCTTACCTGGCCGAACAGCAAAATGACGAACCGATCCAGACCTTTTTCCACCGGCACAGCAACGAAGAACTCACTGCAATCGCGGCCGGTGAAGGCATTAACTCCCCCACCTGAACGGAGACTACTCCACAGGAGGCTAATTACCAATGAACACTGAACATGATTTATTAGATGAATACGAAGCCGGTGAATTGGCTGTCGAATTCGACATAGAATCACCGCAAACGGTCCTCGAGTGGGTGTTGGCACGCTGGCACCCTCGCATTGCCATCTGCACCAGCTTTCAGGCTGAGGGCATGGTACTCCTGGATATGGCTTGGCGCATCAATCCCGACATACGGGTATTCACCGTGGATACGGGTCGTCTGCCTCAGGAAACCTATGACATCATCGAGGCGGTGCGGGATCGTTACAAGATCAATGTGGAAGTCTATTTCCCCGACGCCGCTCAAATACAAGCCATGGTACGCCTCTACGGCCCCAATCTTTTCTATAAGTCGATCGAGGCGCGGCTGTTATGCTGCAAGTTACGCAAAGTTGAGCCCCTAAGGGGGGTATTGGATGAGCTGGATGCCTGGATCACAGGATTGCGACGGGATCAATGGGCCAGTCGCGCCAACATTCGTAAGATCGAAATCGATCACGATCATGGTGGCCTGGCTAAAATCAGCCCCCTGGCCGATTGGACCCATGACGAGGTCTGGGATTATATCCGCAGCCACGATGTCCCTTATCATAAACTCTACGATCAGGGCTACACCAGCATTGGTTGCCGGCCCTGCACGCGGCTAACCAAGCCGGGTGAAGACCCGCGCGCCGGCCGTTGGTGGTGGGAAAAGAATGCCCCTAAAGAGTGCGGTATCCATTGCCCCCTCGAGAGCGGCGGTTTCGAACATGAATTGGAGGCTTTGTTGGGGAAGAGGCAGAGTGCTGCCTTCCCCGAAAGCAATTCTACGGCCAGTGACAGCAAAAATGGTCACACGGAGCGATCTCTTCTCGCTCAGGTGAAGTGATATGTCCTCCTATCCCGTGTGCCTGAATCTACAAGGCCGCAGTAGCCTCGTCATCGGTGGCGGTGCAGTTGCCGAAGGCAAAATCCAGGCCCTGCTCGCTGCCGGTGCTCAGGTTACTGTTATTTCACCCCACCTCAATGACCGTCTTCAACAGTGGGCCGATCAAGGCCGTATCAGCCATGTCGCCAGTACCTACCGGCCCGGTGACCTGGACGGAAGCTTTTTGGTGATCAGTGCCACCGATAATCCCACTGTGAACGAACATATCTGGCAAGAAGCACACGAGCGGGGCATCCTCATCAATGTGGTGGATGCCCCCGCCCGTTGCACCTTTACCCTACCCGCCATCGTCCGCCGGGGCGATCTCACCGTAGCCATTGCTACAGGTGGGAAAGCCCCGGCCCTGGCCGTTCGCTTACGGGAACAGTTAGAAAACCTCATCGGCCAGGAGTACGGCCGGTTTTTGGAATTAGCCGGAGAACTGCGTCTACCCCTGGCCAAACGCTATCCTGACTTCGAGCAGCGCCGGGCGTTATGGTACCGCTTAGTGGATTCAGACGTGCTCGAATTATTGCGTCGTGGTGATGAAGCAGCAGCCCGGCAGCGGATAGGAGAGATTACGGGTCTCACCTTGGAGGTCATCGCTCATGATGATTGATTACAGAATGGAGCACGGCATGGCAGGCCGCGGCATCGTGTACCTCATCGGCGCCGGTCCAGGCGATCCCGACCTCATCACCGTACGTGGGCGGGATTGCCTGCGCCAGGCGGATGTCGTTATCTATGATCGTCTTGTCAATGCAGCCCTGCTGGCAGAGGCCCCGCCGCAGGCCGAGACCATCTACGCCGGTAAGTTACCCGGCAATCATCGCCTGAGCCAGGAGGCCATCAATTACCTTCTCATCGAGAGAGCGCGCGCGGGCCAGGTGGTAGTACGCCTCAAAGGTGGTGATCCCTTCGTCTTTGGGCGTGGTGGTGAAGAAGCCGCCGCCTGTGCCGCTGCCGGCGTGCGCTGGGAAGTGGTTCCCGGCGTCTCCAGTGCCGTGAGTGTACCCGCCAGCGCTGGTATTCCCGTGACACACCGCGATATCTCCGGCGTTTTTACGGTGGTTACCGCTCACCGCGCCCAAGACCGTGAGAAGCTGAATTGGGCGGCATTGGCGCAGATGGAGACGCTGATCGTCTTGATGGGTGTCAAGCGCCTGCCGTATGTCGTGGCCATGCTCCTGGGCGAAGGGCGTGCTCCTGACACTCCCGTGGCGATCATCGAACGCGGTACCCAACCTGACGAACGTGTGACCACAGGGACCCTCGCCGATATCGTGCAGCAGGCCAGTGCCATCGGTGTCCGCTCGCCCGCGACCATCGTTATCGGCGAAGTCGTGCGCTTACGAGAGCAGTTGCTGGGGACATGGGTCTCGCCCAAAAGTGTGAGTCTTAGTCTGTAAGAACACTATTCCGAAAATAGGACACAGATTAGCATCAATGTGGACACGCACACTAGACCAGTAAACCAGGAGCCCAGAAAACCAGGCCGGTTGGAGGCGACGCCATCTTTTCCCGGTTTTCCGGTTTACAGGTTTTCCGGGCTACAGATGGTCTGTGCGCAGTGCGCAGGTTATTTTCATTATGATGGGTGTGCGTAGCGCGTACCGTGTTGTTGATATTTGACTCAGTAGCAAAAACCGTCTAAAATATCATTGATTACTGATATGATGATGTTATGATACGGAGTTTACTATGCTACTTGTTACCGACACCACCACCGGTCTCGCTGTCAAAGCTAAATTTTTTCGTGGTTTCAGCGATCCCTCACGTTTGAGCATTATCGACGCCCTACGCGCCGGGCCGCTTACCGTAGGTGAAATCACGGAGGCTACCGGCCTTTCCCAATCCAATGTCTCCAATCATTTGGGCTGTTTACGGGGTTGTGGTCTGGTAGTGGCCGAACGTGAGGGACGCTACATGACCTACCATCTGAGCGATGATCGCGTCGCTGAGATCCTCGTCCTGGCTGAATCGTTATTGGCCGATGTGGCGCGTGGCGTTTATGAATGTACACGCTACAACGTTCGTCAGGCCAAACCTTTGGCGCCGGCAGACAACCAGGACACACAATCATGAGCCAAGATTTGCATACTCTGGAATTGCGCCTTGCTAATCTCGATTGTGAGCATGACGCGGCCGCGCTCGAACGGGGATTATCCGGACTCGCAGGCCTGGACTCGTTGAAAGTCTATCCAAAATCGGCGAAAGTTGTCCTGGTCTATGATGCGAGCATGATTGATGACGCTGGTTTGCGGGAGAAACTAGAAAACCTTGGCTTTCCTCCCCAGACGGGTTTGAGTCTTCCCGAGCCGCCTCCGCCCTGGCGCAATCCCAAAGTCCTGACATCGCTGGCGTCGGGTGTTCTGCTATTGACGGGTTGGTTGTTGAGCCTGGTTGGGTTACCGGAAATGGTCTCGTCTGGGCTTTATCTGCTTTCTCTTCTGGTAGGAGGCTATTATTTTGGTCGCGAAGCTTTGGAAGAACTGGTTTTCGAGCGGGAAATCGGTATTGAGCTGCTCATGGTCGTGGCGGCAGTGGTGGCAGCATTCATGGGGCAGGCGGCAGAGGGAGCAATGTTGGTTTTCCTCTACAGCATTAGCGAAGCGGCCGAAGGCTACACCGAGGAGAAAACCCGTTCCGCGATCAAGGCTCTGATGGAGCTGGCACCCAGAGTCGCATTAGTGCGACGAGAGGGTATCGAGCAAGAGATTCCTGTGGAAGAGTTAAACGTCGGTGACATTTTCATCGTCAAGCCGGGGCAATCCCTTCCCACAGATGGCGAAATCATCTCCGGACATTCGAGTGTGAACCAGGCGCCGGTCACAGGCGAGAGCGTTCCCGTAGAAAAAGGCACCGGTGACGTGGTTTTTGCTGGCAGCATCAACGGTGAGGGCGCCCTGGAGGTACGAGCTACAAAAACGTTTGCCAACAACACGATTGCCCGTATCATTCAGATGGTCGAGGAAGCCCAAGAGCGCAAAGGCAAGAGTCAGCGCTTCATTGAGCGCTTTGGCAAATGGTATAGTCCGACCGTTTTACTTCTCGGTATCCTCATTGCTATCATTCCTCCCCTATTGTGGGCAGCGGAATGGACGACGTGGATCACGCGTGCTACTGTTTTCATTGTCGCCGCCGCTCCTTGTGCCCTGGTGATCTCTATCCCCATCACCTTGGTGGCAACCCTGGGCACCGGTGCCCGCAATGGTGTACTGATCAAGGGCGGCATCTATGTGGAGGAATTGGCCAAAGTACAGGTAGTGGCCTTAGACAAAACCGGCACTATCACCAGCGGAGAACCGGCAGTAACGGATATTTTAATTTCGGAATCCGGATTCGCGAGTGCAAATTTCCCTCTCCCGACCACGGGTCACGATCCCCAGACTGTACTCCTCTCACTCGCGGCAGCCGTGGAGAGTCGCAGCGAGCATCCCCTGGCCCGCGCCATCACGCGGGCAGCAGAGCAACGAGAGGTGGTCGTTCCATCTGTGCGGAATTTTACGGCACTGCGTGGTGCCGGCGCCCATGGGCAGATCAATGGGCAATCGCTCATTGTGGGAAGCCCGGACATGTTTTCAGAGGTTCTGGCAGGCGAAAACGACTTTCAGAAACAGATCGAGCGCCTTCAGGTTGAGGGTAAAACCGTTGTGCTCGTGGGCCAAGCTTCGCACGATCACCCGGCCAGTGTCTCTCGCCCCACCTCTCTTCTCGGCCTCATCGCCATCCGTGACGAAGTGCGTGCCAACGCTCGCCAGGCCATTACCGCGCTTCACGCCATCGGCATCAAGCGCGTGGTGATGCTCACAGGGGACAACCAACGTACGGCGCAGGCTATTGCCCAGGAGGTGGGTGTGGATGCCTTCTTTGCCGACCTCAAGCCAGAAGATAAAGTAGTGAAGGTACGGGAGCTGGCCGAACATTACGGGCACGTAGCCATGGTGGGTGATGGCGTCAACGATGCACCGGCCCTGGCAGAAGCGACCGTGGGTATAGCGATGGGGGCTGCCGGCACCGACGTGGCCCTGGAAACGGCAGATGTGGCACTCATGGCCGATGATCTCGAAAAACTGGTCTACGCTCTGCAGTTGGCTCGACGCAACCAGGCGGTGGTGCGGCAAAATCTGTTCCTCTCGGCCGTGGTCATCAGCACCCTCGTGATCGGTGCTGTCGGCGGCGCCTTCACTTTACCTGTGGCAGTGTTGGGGCACGAACTCAGCGAGTTCGTCGTGATCGGCAGCGGCCTGCGCATGTTACGAACTTGATTTTTATGAGATCGAGTGCGATAGGGAGGGCCGGAGATGGAAGAAGGCAGGAAGCAGGGAGTAGGGAGCTGGAAGGAGGGGGCAAGAAGCAGGAAGCAAGAAGGAAGGAGTAGGGAGCAAGAAGCAAGGAGCAAAGGTGAGTAGTCATCACCTGTCCCACCCGCACGCGCTCGCCACATTCGCGGCCTTTTTGTCTCACTGGAGTTTGGCTTTTTTGATATCGGAATCAGGGTAGAAATGGTTAGGAAAGCCTCAAATCCTGGCCGCAGCCAA
>JAADFV010000043.1 GCA_013152695.1 Chloroflexota bacterium
CCTCGATCGCTGCCGTACCGAGTACTGGCTGCCCGATCTCAGTGATCGGAGTGGGCTCAGTGCCTGGACTGCAGGTGACACGCCCGGGATAGTGCAGAAAGCGCAGCAGCGCTGGCAACAACTCCTGGCCGAACACGAAGACCCTCCCCTCGACGCCATCCTTCGCCGCCAACTGCATGATTACGTCGAAAGCGTGATCTGATCATAAGCCAGGTTTGCTAAGATTTCCCTCGTCCCCAACTTTCCCCTCCCCCACATCTCCCTCTTCCCCTTCCCTTCCTAGAGGTCACTCTCATGAAGTATCAAAATCGCGATATGGGGATTCATACCATCAAAGCCCGGCCTGATCGCCGTTGCTATGGCATGGGACTCGGGATCATGATCCTCGATGAGGTTTATCCCGGCTTTCCCGGCGATGTCCGTAATGCCAGCGCCTATCCATTCCCCATCCAATATGACATTGTAGAAGGTGTGGATATTCAGACCTTGGTTTGGGCTGAGGACAAATCTCCTTGCCTGGAACCCATCCAAAAAGCTGCCAAACGCCTGGAACGCATGGGTGTGCGCGCCATTGCCGCCGAATGCGGCTATTTCGCTTACTTCCAGAAAGACATCGCCGGCACGGTCGATGTTCCAGTTTTTATGTCGAGTCTCTTGCAAGTTCCCTTTGCCCAACAGCTCATCGGTCCCAAGCGAGTGGTGGGGATCATGGCGGCGCGCAAGCAGTTCATGAGCGATGCCCATCTCGAAGCCGTTGGCATTCAGATCGGCAGCAATTACGTGCTGGCCGGGGCCGAAGACGAGTACAGCAACCCCCAATTCGAAAACCTGTGGAATGCTCACACCAGGCCTGCGGTGCCCACAGCCAATTACGAACAGGCCGAGAAAGACTTCGTCGCCGCCTGTGTCGATTTCTATCAGCGCACGCCCAATATGGGCGCCATGCTTCTGGAATGTACCGGTATGCAGCCCTTTGCCCGTGCTGTGCAACGTGAGATCGACATCCCTATTTTCAGCTGGGGCACTTTGCTCGACTACGCCTATTCCGTTGTTGTCCACCGCGACTACTACGGTCATGTGTAGAAGAATTTCGGAATTCGAATTTCGGATTTTGAAATTCGGAATTCGGATTTTGGAATTCGTCACTCGCTAGCCGCTACCCGTCACCTGCAAACTTTATCGTCATCTATGACAACTTCCTCTTCCCAAAACCCGACCCTGGTCCTCGGCATTGACACCGGCGGAACCTTCACCGATGCCATGCTCCTGAACTATCAGACACGGGAGGTGTTGGCTGCTCATAAAAGCCTGACCACCAAGCGCGACCTCTCCATCGGCATCGAAGAGGTCATCGACGGCATTCACATCAGCGATCCCAGCGCCATCAAAATGGTGTCTATCTCCACCACCCTCGCCACCAACGCCATCGCCGAGGGCAAGGGTAAACGCGTGGGACTCATCCTTATCGGCTATGACGAGGAACTGGTGGAATCGTTCAAAATGAGTGAGCGCTTTGCCACACCTCATTTTCACTACTTCAAGGGGGGCCATGATCTGTACGGTCAGGAAAAAGAACCTCTCGATTTGCCTGGCATTCTTGCCGCTGTAAACCAATTGCGCGGTGAGGTGGACGCCCTGGCCGTATCCAGTTACTTCAGCCCCCTCAATCCCGAGCACGAGCTACGGGTTTTTGAGGCCGTAAGCAGTATTTGCGACCTGCCCATTGTTCTCGGACACCAACTTTCTACCAAGCTAGGCTCCATCGAGCGCGCCACCACTGCTGCCCTCAACGCCTCGCTCCTCGCCATTCTGCAGGATTTCGTTGTCGCCGTACGACGGGCCATGGCGCATCGTCATATCGATGCCCCCCTCATGGTCGTGCGCGGTGATGGAACGCTCATGAGTGACGAATTTGCCGCTCAAACACCGGTCGAGACCATTCACTCCGGCCCCGCGGCCAGCGCCATCGGTGGTCGCTTCCTCTCAGGTGTGGATGATGCTCTCGTATTGGATGTGGGTGGCACCACCACTGATCTGGCCTTGATCGAAGGGGGACAGGTGAGCGTCAGCGAACAAGGCGCCACCGTGTCCGGCTATAAAACCGCGGTCAAAGCGGCCAATCTCCTCTCGATTGCCCTGGGGGGCGACAGCCATATCGCCTTGGGCAGAGACCGCAAGCTTTCTCTCGGGCCCGAGCGTGTGACACCCCTGGCCTACCTGGCACAGCAATACCCGGCCGTAGAACAACGGCTGGCTCAACTTGCCAGCCGCACCTGGGACCGTGAATCTGCCGCTCATCTCCAGTACTGGTACATCTTGCGTCAGCCCCAGGCGTCCCGCTCCCTCACACCCCAGCAAAAGACCTTGCTCGAATTCCTCGGTGACGGCCCCAAGCCAGTACCTGACATCCTCAAACACATGGGTGTACTCCACCCTGTACAACTTGCCGTTGATGAACTATTTCGCCAGGAGATTTTGGCCAAGGCTGGGCTCACACCCACCGATCTTCTCCATGCCGAGGAGCGCTTCACGCCATGGTCGACGAGCGCGGCGCAAGCAGCACTCACGATCTTGGCTCGTTCCCTCTGGCAAGAACCGGAGGAAATCCAGCAGCGCATCTGGCGGGAGGCCACCGAAACCATTGTACGCGCCGTAGTGGCCTTCGTTAGCGGCATTTCGCTACCGCAGCCCACTCTCAAAAACAAAAGCTTCGGGCAGTGGGTATTTCAAAACAGTCTGTACCACCAACATCCCCACCTCGACACACAATTCCGCCTGCAAATCCCCATCATCGGCATTGGCGCGCCGGCTGAGGTTTTTCTCAAGGATGTGGCAGCTATCCTCCATACCGACCTCATTCTGCCCCGGCACCATGAAGTAGCCAATGCTGTAGGCGCAGTGGCCGGCAGCATCATGGTCAGCGAAGAAATCCTGATCTACCCGCAGCTTTCGGCCGAGGGGCTGGACGTCATCGGTTTCTATGTGCAAACGAACGAAGGCCGCGAAATATACGAAGATGCTGACGAAGCCTTACGCTATGCCCGCAGTCTGGCCCAGGAACGCGCTTTAGGAGCAGCCCTGCGCTCGGGTGCTGATAATCCTCAGGTCACTGTCGAGGTGCTTACCGACGGTCTGGACAGCTATCGTGTACGAGCCAAAGCCATTGGCAATCCCCGTTTGGAGAGGAAATGATGGAACTTATTCGCATCGACACCCAGAAAGCTTACGAACAGTTACGCGAGCGGATCGTACGCCTGCAATTACCGCCGGGCGCCCTCATCGATGAACAGCAACTGAGCGATGAACTGGATCTTAGCCCCAGCACCATCCGCGAGGCCATCAAGCTACTGGCACACGATGGCCTCGTCCAGGTAACCCCTCGCCACGGCTTGTATGTGGCACCAGTCAGCCTGGAAGACCTGGCACAACTGAGTGAAATGCGCGAAGCGCTGGAATCGCTATGTGCACGCCTGGCGGCGCAGCGTGCCACTAGCGACGAATTGGCCGTCCTTGAGGCGCTACGCCAGGAGCATCAGGACATTGCCGCTACTGACAGCGAACGCCTCTTCGAGCTCGACCATCGCTTCCATCAGGCCATTGCTCGCGCCGCCCACAATAAGTATCTCGCCCGTACCCTCGAGACCTTTTTCGGACTCTCGCAACGGCTTTGGTACCTGGCCCTACCCGAAATCGCAGCCCTACCCGCGGCCGTGGAAAAGCACCTGGACCTGGCCGCGGCGATCCAGGCCGGAGATGCCGACACGGCCGAACGCCTGATGCGTGCCCATGTAAAGGGCTTCTACGATGAAGTGAAGGAGATTTTGGCGGCAAAGTTGGGCTAAAATGGATGCCGCCAGACAACCGTGACTAATGGGGTAGATCGTACGGCAGAGGACCGCCCAACTTCGCCAGAGCCGCTTCTAGAGCGGTGTTAACCTGTGCCATGCTCTCGGCGGCAGCAAGAATATCGGCACTGGCCTCGCCCGCCTCATCTGCCCACTTCCGAAACTCAGCGGCATGCTCTTCATTATGCTCGATCCAATGCGGAATTAGCACTCGCAGTTTGTCTTTTTCATTCATTTTTATCCTCCCGGCCAAGCGAGGTCAAATAGAGCTTGTTCTTGATCAAATCGATACGGCGGATGGTGGCGGGAACGAGGCGCGGGGGCTCGAACATCTTCACAAGGCGCACGCCCTCGTCTACTGGCTCGACCAGCATGACACTGTCCATAATTTTTTCTTCATCCAGATAAACAGCAACCTGGCACATATTTCTTTTCCTCTGAAGGGAAGACCTGAAAGGGGGAAGTCGTGCCCCAATTATAGCACAATGTGCTGCATAGAGGTGGGGTCGAGGGTGTCGTAAATTGGCCGGGAGGAAGCCGGCTTTGCCCGGAAGTAGGGATAAAGAAAACGAGATTTACGTACCCTTTACGTTCTCTTCTGGTACTAGATTTATCTGTTCCGAAAATAGGACACAGATTGGCATCAATGTAGACCCATGGCAGAGTAGACCAGTAAACCAGGAGCCCAGTAAACCAGGGCGGTTGGAGGCGGCGCCATCTTTTCCCGGTTTTCCGGTTTACGGGTTTTCCGGGCTACAGATTGTCTGTGTGCCGCGCGAACTGCCCCCGGGCGGATCCGTGATCTGCCGTCCACCGCTGCCTATTTTCGTCGTTATGTGGTGAGCATGTGCTCATGGCAACTTCTTAGTATTTGGGTGGTAGAGGTTTGTCACCCTGAGTGAAACGAAGGGTCTGGCGGTGCATGTACCGAGAAGAGACCCTCATCCCTTCAGACCCGAATAGCTGATTCCTTCGATGTAGTAACGGCTGAGGAAGGCAAAGAGGATGAGAATGGGAATGGCATTGAACATGGCTGCCACCAGGGTGAGATTCCATTGCGCCTTATATTGCTGCTGAAAAACGGTCAAGGCGACGTTGAGTACCCACATCTTTGGGGTGTTGAGATAAAGCAATGGCGAGAGATAATTGTTCCACATGGCCTGAAATTGGAGAATGAACACCGTCAGCAAAGCAGGGCGGGCCAGAGGAATGATCACATCTTTGTAAATACGGAAACGAGAAGCGCCATCGACAAAGGCAGCTTCTTCCAATTCCGTGGGGATGGATTTAAGGAATTGTGTGAGCAAAAAGATGCTACCGGCAGACACGGCTCCCGGCACGATCAAAGACCAGTAGGTGTTGACAAAACGGATCTTCGTCATCAAAACGTAGGCTGGGATCAGGGTAACGGCGCCGGGAATCATCATGCTGGCCAACATGAATGAGAATACCAAATCCTTGCCCGGAAAGCGCAGGCGTGCAAAAGCGTAAGCCGACATCGAACAGAAGAGAACCTGTAGGCTTGCTGAGCCGAGAGAAACGACGGCAGTATTGAAAAGCCAGCGGGGAAAGGTGGCACCCTCACCAAGATCAGTTTGCCAGGTTTTCACCCAGTTCTGCCAAAGCCATTCGTGGGG
The DNA here is from genome assembly GCA_013152695.1 of Chloroflexota bacterium. Next base: position 5,483 of record JAADFV010000043.1, read on the forward strand.
AAGGAAGGTCGGAGGCCAGGCGATAATCTCAGCATCGGTTTTGAAGGTACCCAGGAAAGCTAAAATGAAGGGCAAAAGGGCGATAAAACCGAGGAAAATGAGAAGAAAATATACAAATAGCGTCTTGATTCGCCGTCGAAGCGGGTCCGAATCCCAGGTCTGTGCAGGCATTTTCGAAATCGCTGGTGCAGTCATCACAAATCTCCTCAGAATTGCTCGGTGCCGCGTTCGATATAACGGCGTTGGAGGTAGGTGAAAAAGAAAATGATAGCAAAGAGGATGAATGCCACGGCCGAGGCGTAGCCCATCTGAATGGCACCCTCAGTACCCAATGCTTCGGTGTACACGATATAAACAGGTGTCAGCGTGGTTCCCAGGGGGCCACCGCTGGTCAGAATCTTCACTTGATCGAAGATTTGCAGGGTGCCAATAGTGCCGAGAACGACGACGAGGAGAATGATGGGACGCAGCACAGGGATAGTGACATGCCGTAGTTTTTGCCAGCCGCTGGCGCCATCGATATCGGCGGCTTCGTACAGGCTGGTGGGAATATCCTGAAGTCCGGCCAGAAACATGATCATGAAGGTAGGGATGGTGGTGAAGATGTTCTGAAACATAATTGCCATCCAGGTAACGCTGGGACCGCGTAGATACCAATGCTGCGAGGAAATATCGCTCCCGAAAGCGCGGGCAATGAGCTGAAAAAGTCCCCGTGGATTGTTGAGCCACTGCACAGGGTGCCAGTCGGCTCCGAATAAACTCCATACGCGGTCGAAAAACCAGTTCAGGTAACCAGTTTTCAAATAAAGCCACCAAAAAATCATGGAAATAACCACCGATGAGGTGACGCTGGGAGTATAGTAAATCGTGCGGAAAAAGTTTCGTCCCCGTATTTTCTGATTGAGAAAAACTGCCAGAAGTAAGGAGAGCGTCGTCTGGATTATTGTCACAATCAGCGAATACCAGAATACATTGACCAGCGATTGCTGAAAATCTCTCGATTGTAGTGCTTTTTGGAAATTCTTCAGGCCGACAAAGACGGGATCGGTAAAAATGTCGTAACGCTGAAAAGCAATATAAAAGGCGAAAATCAAGACCCCTACGGTAAACACCAAGGTGATGATCAGGTATGGAGCGAGGAACAAATAGCCAGCAATAAATTCATCCCGCTTCCGTCGATCGCCCCAAACACGATACACCATGACAGCAAACGCTATGCCCAACAATACTCCCACAGCAACGCCTGCCAGCAAGAATACCCGCCCCGAGACGAATACTTCGTACAGATAGCGGTCAAACTCACGAATAGGCACACCTTTGGTCGGCGCTGAGATGACCACGGCGAATGTCATGACAAAGCTTACGACAATAAAGGCGACTGTTGCCGCCAGGAGTGGATGTCCCTCCACCGGTTTTGGGGGACGTTGTGCAGTGATTTTTGCTGTCATAGGATAGAATCTCCTGCAAAAGGGATTGAAAGGGGCGGCCGTGATGCCGCCCCTTTGGTTAGAAATTGAGGTTAGCTTCCGGAGAGTGCCTCCTGTACCTCTTTTTGTGCCTGGGCAAAACTTTCATCGACGGTCTGATCGCCGAGATAGACGCGCTCGAGGGCCTTGGAGACGGCATCGTTGACCTTACCGGTGTTCGGGCCCCAGTAGGCCACACGAGTCAAGGGGAAAGTACCGCCGGCAGCAATGGCTTTGTCATTGGGATCGACCACCAAGTCGATCTGATCGGGATGGGTGCTGTAGGCAAAGCCGGTCTTGACGATTTCGGCCTGGTTGTAGCGACTGGTGACAAAAATGGTGAACGCTGCCGCTGCCTTGGGGTACTTGCTGCTAGCATTGACACCGATGGCATTGGTGAAGATCACGTCTGCTTTTCCTTTAGGCCCGGAAGGCAGTTCCACGGCCTTCCAGTTCACATCAGGATAGTTCTGGCGCATGAAGTTCACCATCCAACCACCTTCGTAGGTCATGCCAACCAATTCCTTGCCGATGGCCTCACCGCACCAACCGGCGCCGACATCGGCCGCAGTGACTAAGGAGCCGTCAGCATACATACCGGTAACGAACCTGGCCGCATCCTTCACTTCGGGAGTGTCGACCAAGGCTTTGGTGTAGTCGTCACTGGCATAAGCGCCGCCGTTACCAAAAGCGAAGGGGGCAAAACGGGCCCAATCTGGATTCTGGCAGAAACCGGCATAGGTGCCTTCGGCCTGAATGGCTTCGGCCGCGGCTTTCAGATCGTCCCAGGTCCAGTCGGCGGTGGGCTCATCGATGCCGGCTTTGGCAAAGGCATCAGGCAGATAAACCAACCCCAACGTGCCCCAGTCCTTGGGCAAGCCGTAGGTTTTTCCATCCAAGGTGAAAATGGTGAGCAAAGCCGGGATGAAGTCATCACGAGAGACGCCTGCCTCGGCCATGTACTCATCGAGCGGCTGCAATTGGCCGCTAGGACCAAAGGCAGTCATCAGCTGGTCATCGACGTAAAAGACATCGGGGGCAGTGCCACCGGCCATCTGTGCTTTGAGTTTGGTCTGGAAATCGGCGGGAATGGGCTGGTAATCCACGGCAACGTTGGGGTAGAATTCATTGAAGCGAACGATGGAGTCGCGATAGATCTTCTGCTCGGTCTCGTCGCCCCAGCCAGAGAAGACAATCTTGGCATCAGGCTCGACGGCGATCACTTGCAAATCGCCATACTTGGCGGCAGGGGCCGATGTGGCTGCAGGCTGTTCTGTGGGCACTTCAGTGGGGGCAGGCTGAGGCGCGGCACAGGCCACCAGACTGAGGGTCAGGGCAAGTACAAACATCAGGGTGAAGACGCGAAAGTGTTTCATGAGAATATCTCCTCCGAAATAGAAATGGTGGGTTGAAGTAATTGGGTGGGGAAAGATCGATAACAAATAGGAACTAACTTGAGATCGATGGACAACCTCCTATCCGCCTCACACCCTTATGCGTCATTGCCAATTTTCGAGTACCTTGAAGTATAATGCGACGTTGGCTGGCGCATAATGATGCTGGCCAGATGAGTGCCGGGTCGTTTCCCTGTCCGCTCAGACGCCAAGAAACGGCCCGGTATTTGTTTGTTCTCGTCGTGGGACACTCGTTAGGGACGGATATCCACAGTTTGCAGCGTTCCACGATAAAGAAATTTGAAACGAAGACGAGTCCAGTGTGCGGGTAAGCAAGGTTCTGTGCTCCAGCCGTTCTGGTGCACACGTAAACCTCCAAATCCGAACACGGCCGCCTGCCACAGTCCACCGGCGCTGGCACCATGGATGCCATCACCGGCATTGTGACGAATAATATCCTGTAAATCAGCGCGCGCGGCCCGCATGAAATGCTGGTAGGCATCATCAGGCTTGCCAACACGGCAGGCCATGATGGCGCTGATGGCAGGGCCTAAACTGGAGCCAAATTCATGGTCAGTACGGGGGTCATAGTAGTCGTAGTTGCTACGAATGTCCTTGTCGCTAAAATACTCGGGCAAGAGGTATTGCAGCATGAGCACATCAGGCTGCTTGATAATCTGCGTGGCCTGACATCCCTCGATGTCTAAAACCGCCTGCATGGAGCGTGTGCGTGCTGGATCACGCAGGAGGGTAAAATCCGGCTCCTTCAGCTCGTAATAGCCGGTAAACTGCTCGATTAAGCCTGTTTCTTGGTCCTGGGAAAAGAAGATGCGCTCGCTGACGTCCCGCCAATGAGCAAGACGTTCGGGCGTAAGCTCGAGGCTAGCGCTCAGTTTGCCATACTTGTCGGGGTAGTTATGCTGCAACCATGCCCCAACCTTTAGCGCTGTTTCCAGATGCCAACGCGCCAAGAAGTTGGTAAAAGCGTTGTCATCGACGTGATCATGATATTCATCTGGGCCAATGACATCACGAAAATGGTACTTACCGTCCTCTTCCCTTTGGGCAGCGCTCGCCCAAAATTTAGCGCCATCGAGTATTATTTCGGCGCCGTAATCGCGCATCCACAGATCATCACCGCTAATTTGCCAGTATTTTATCACACCATAGGCAATATCGGCAGTGATGTGAATCTCGATGTCGCCTGTGTAAATACGGATGAGCTTTCTGGGATCGGAAAAATGGGGTACCCAGGTCGGTGTCACCTCTCTGCCATCAGCAGCACTCTCCCAGGGGAATTGGGCGCCTTCGTAGCCATTCTCGGCAGCCTTTGTACGGGCCCCGGACAGGTTATGATAACGGTAAAGCAGCATATGACGCGCCCACTGAGGCTGAGTGTAGGCAAACATAGGCAACATGAAGATTTCATTATCCCAGAACACATGATGGCGGTAGCCAAAGCCACTCAGCGTTTTAGCGCCAATGCTGGCCCGGTCAGTGAAGCGGGGGGCGGCAATGAGCAACTGAAAAATATTAAACCGCATCGCTATTTGCGCTTCGATGTCCCCCTCGATCAGGATATCGTTGATTTCCCAGATCTTGCACCAGGCGTCGCGGTGATCCTGGAAAAGGGCCTCGTAGCCTTTCCTTTGGGCAATATTGGCCGCCGAGGTTGCCGCAGTAAGAGGATCATCTGCTTCGAAAGCACTGGCCATACCTACAAATTTATCCAATACGAGACTGTTCCCAGCCTCTAACCTCGCCCCACATTCGATACCCGGCTGCCCTTCGGCAGCACAGACGTCTTTACTTGTAATGAGGGCGGTAGTGCCTTCGACACGGGCCTCAATTGCCGCAGCCAGGGCCAAATCGATGCCGGTTTCGCGAGTACGAACATGCAGCCGCACCTGCCCGGCACTTTGTTGCTGGTCGATGATGCGCCAATGCCAGAGCCCCATATCAGGCACAGGAGCGCCGGCGACAGGATTGTGTACATACGCGTTCAGGCCGGCGCGAACATCCAGCCTGACTTCACCGGAAAGGACCTTGATTACCATGCGCATGGCGGCTGTGTGGGCATCGTGCATACAAACAAAACGCTCGAACCGTAAATCCAGAACCGGGCCCTCGTCTTCTCCCTGCCAGCGCACATGCCGAGAGAGGAGCCCTGTGTGCAAATCGAGCTCACGGCGGTAGCTGAGTATTTTACCTTGGTCCAGTCGAAAACGTCTACCATTGGCCCACAATTCCACTCCCCACCAGCGGGGGATATTGGCCAATTCGCTGAAGTGCAATGGCGTCCAATCCCACAGCCGGTGCACAAAAGCAGCAGCATGATCGCCCGGATAGCCCTCCTCGAGAGCACCACGCACGCACTGATAGCCATTGCCAATGGTGAAAATAGTTTCCTTGTGGTGCTGATCTGTTGGCTCGAAATTGCTTTCCGCAACAATCCAGGAAGCTCGCGTCAAGGCCTCCTGGATGCGCGCCAGCGTGACCCCATCCAGACTTTCGAAACGGGCATGAGCATGTCCCACCCGTTCCTCGGGACCCAGGCCGATGGCCCACATACCCGCAGCGAGGGCAGCATCGATGCCGGCAGCAGCGTCTTCGACCACAGCACAAAAGGCGGGCGACACGTTCAAGGCCTGAGCCGCAAACAAAAAAAGGTCGGGAGCAGGCTTGGGCCGGCTCACACTATTGCCATCGGCAATGACGTCCAGAAAAGGTAGAATACCCAGCCGTTCAAGGACGGTTCGGGCATTCTTGCTGGCAGAACCAATGGCAATCTTGATCCCGGCCTCCTTCAGCTCCCGCAGCAGCTTCATCGCCCCCGGCAACAAATCGTCTGGTGTAATTTGCGCCAACATGGCCTGGTAATAGCTGTTTTTCCGGGCCATCATGTCCTCGATCTCTTCTTCTCTTTCTTCACGTCCAGCCAATATAATTTCCAGTGAGGCACGACGCGACACACCTCGAAGCCGCTCGTTTAAGGCACGATCAAAAGATAATCCTTCTTCTTGGGCTAACCGTTGCCAGGCCAAGTAGTGGTATTCGGCGGTATCAGTGATAACGCCATCCAGATCAAAGATAACGACTTTGAGCTCCATAAAAGGGTTAAATTAGGGGAGAGAGTACGAGGGAGGCCCTTTGCCGGCATAGGCATTTCTGACAATGACCCAGAGCTAAGGACTATCGACAGTTTTCAGCATAGATGGTTGGGCCCCGCTGGAGGCACGGACGATAAGTTTGGGGCGTAGTAGGATATGAGGTTCTTCCACAGGGCGCCCCTGGCACAGGGCAACCAGCATCGTGATCAGCCGCTCACCAATTTCTGTGACAGGCTGGCGCAAGGTGGTAAGGGGAGGACGCAGATAACGGGCTACTGGCGCATCATCAAATCCAACAATAGCTAAATCTTTCCCGACCTCGAAGCCTTCATCGAGAGCAGCATTGATGGCACCAATAGCCATCAAATCGGAAGAAGCAACAATAGCATCGGGTCGGCGCTGCTGCGGTAAACGTAGTAAATGACGGGTCTTTTCATAAGCATCGCCATGCCGGTTCTCTGTGCGAACAATCCAGGCAGGATCAAGGCTCACGCCAGCAGCCTGTAAGGCGGAATGGTAACCGTGCAGGCGAAATTGCCCTGTCAAAGAATCCTCTGGCCAGGCAAGATGCGCGATACGACGGTACCCCTGTTCGAGCAGATGTCTGACTGCCATGGCCGTGCCTTCCGTGCCATCTACATCCACCCAGGCGAAATCCAACTCCGGATTCGAGCGTCCAAAGGCGACAAAAGGAAAACCAATTTCAAGCAAACTGCGCACCCGGCCATCATCGAGGTTCGTGTTAGAAAGAATAAAGCCATCTACTTGACCGGTTAGCACCATGTCATGATAAATGGCTAGTTCTTCTTCGATAGTGGCACTGGGGAAGGTGAGGACGCGATAACCGTGACGGGCCGCCGCCTGGGCGATAGCGTTGAGAAACTGGTCGAGGATGGGGTTGAATTGGTCAGGAGGTGTTGGCCGCCAGGTATAGCCAAGAAGACGGGTCTCGCGTGCTTGTAGATTGCGAGCTGTGATGTTGGCACGGTAACCCAGTCGCTGTGCAGCTTCCAACACACGCTGTCGTGTCTCCTCTCCCACGCGTCGTCGTTTATTGAGGACATAGGAAACAGTGGCGATAGAAACACCTGCTTCTTTGGCAACATCACGGATAGTTGGGCTCGGCATACTTAAACGTTTAACCATCTCTAGTCTAGCACAGAAAAATCATTGTGTCAAGAGATTTTTTTGATTTCGCGGCTTTCAGCCCCCGGCGAGGTTGTGCGTTCATCGAACCTTGGATGCTCTGGGAACGGGTGGCCTGAAAAAGAGAAGCTTGTTGCGTCAGCGCCGAACGCCCAACGGTGAACCGTAGGGCTACGAAACAGCGCCGGCTGAACCCGGCTTCGGCGCGGGCGCGTGCCTTGTAGCCCCC
>JAADFV010000044.1 GCA_013152695.1 Chloroflexota bacterium
TTGCAACTCATTATCAGTGAGTTCATACAATAGAGATCTACCAACTCGATTTCGTAAATCGTCAACCAAAACAGAAACATTCTCATACCTTGTATTAGTGAAGCGAAGGGTCTCGTCGTTCATGAGCTGGTGAGATTCTTCACTTCGTTCAGAATGACATAACGGCGAGTGTCACCCTGAACGGGTCGACCAGGCAACAAACATGAATGTGATACGCCAGTGAAGGGTCGCGTGCTGCATGTCTCTGGAATTTCATTCAGATATGCCTGAGATCAGCGCCCGTTGCCAAACTTCATCAACCGTACGAATCAACACAAAGTCCATCTGCTCCCGCACTTCTTCCGGAACATCTTCGAGATCGACTTCATTACTTTCGGGGAGGATGACGGTGTGAATGCCTTGGCGGTGGGCGGCGAGAACCTTTTCGCGGATGCCGCCGACACGCGTGACCCGACCTCTGAGCGTGATCTCGCCCGTCATGGCGACACCCTGGCGCAGGCAACGTTGCGTAATGTGGGAAATGAGGGCGGTGGCAATGGCAATGCCGGCGGAGGGGCCGTCTTTGGGTTGGGCGCCGGAGGGCACGTGGATGTGGATGTCGTGCTCTTGGAACCATTGGCGAGGGATGTCGTAGGAATCGGCGACGCTGCGCACATAGCTGAGCGCGGCCATGGCCGATTCTTTCATGACGTCGCCCAACTGGCCTGTGAGCGTAAGCTGACCTTTGCCCGGCATGGAGGTGGCCTCGACATAAAGAATGCTGCCGCCGACGGGCGTCCAGGCCAGGCCTGTGGCCACGCCGGGAATTTGGATCTGTTCGTGGCTGTCATCGATATATTTGGCTTTGCCCAACCATTTTGGCACATCGTCCGCCTCGATATAATAGCTGGCGGTTTCACCCGCAGCAACGCGGGTGGCTACCTTGCGGCATATGGCACCAATGCGACGTTCGAGGGTGCGTACGCCTGCCTCACGTGTGTAGTCGTGCACGATTTTGTAGAGGGCATCGGTGCTAAAGCTGATTTCTTCGGGACGGAGACCTGTTTCACGAATCTGGCGGGGAACGAGGAAGCCCTGGGCAATTTGAACTTTGTCGTGATCGGTGTAGCTGCTGAGGTTGATGATCTCCATGCGATCGCGCAAGGGGCCAGGAATGGGGTCGAGCCAGTTGGCGGTGGTGATGAAGAAAACGTCGGAGAGATCGAAAGGGACATCGAGATAATGGTCGCGAAATTCGCTGTTTTGCTCGGGATCAAGAACTTCAAGCAGGGCGCTGGCCGGATCTCCGCGAAAGTCGCGGCCCAGCTTGTCGACCTCATCGAGCATGAAAACGGGGTTGCGGGATTCGGCGCGGCGCAGTGATTGGATGATCCGTCCCGGCATAGAGCCGATGTAGGTGCGGCGAAAGCCCCGGATTTCCGCTTCATCACGGATGCCTCCCAGGGCTAGGCGGATGAATTTGCGATTCATGGCGCGGGCGATACTGAGTCCCAGACTGGTTTTGCCGACACCAGGCGGGCCCACAAAGCATAGGATGACACCCTCTCGCTCTTTGCGGATGGCATCATGCACTTCGGTGTCGGCTTCCCGTTCTTCTTTTCGTTCCTGGCGTAGTTTGCGCACGGCCAGGAACTCAAGGATGCGCTCCTTGATGTCGTCGAGACCGTAGTGATCTTCGTCGAGAACGGCGCGGGCATGGTTGATATCGAAATTGTCATCGGTACGCTGCTGCCATGGTAGGCTGACGAGCCAGTCGAGATAGGTTTTGATCACGGAGTACTCCGCCGCCTGGATGGGCATGCGGCGCATACGAGCCAGCTCGTGGAGCGCTTCCTTTTCCGCTTCCGCAGACATCCCTGCTGTTTTGATGCGCTCTTCCAATTCACTGATCTCGGCCCTCTGTTCGTCGCCCTCCCCCAACTCTTTTTGTATTGCCTCCATTTGCTTGCGCAGATAAAACTCACGCTGGGCCTTCTCCATCTCACCCCGCGCTTCGTTCTGAATTTTCTGTGCGACTTCTCTCAAGCCGATTTCTTCCCGCAGGATCGTGATCAGATCCTGGAATTTCTGTTCAAGAGGGTCGGTTTCGAGGATTTTTTGGGCATCGTCTAATTTGAGATTGGCACTGGAGGCGATGAGATAGAGCAATTGCCGGTTATCTTTGACGTTGCGCACCGCAGATTCCATCTCTTCCGGTATTTTGGGTGAGACGGTGACGAGATGGGCGAACATGTCCTGCGCAGCCTTGGCCAGGGCTTGTTCTTGCCTGGTGTGCGTGCTGATGTCGGGGGTCAGGGCGTACTCGATTTGGAAGTAGGGAGATGTTTGGGCAAAGTGCTGGATGTTGATGCGCTCGACGCCCTGCAAAATCAGGCGCATGGTGCCGGCAGGGGACTTGACCATACGGTGGATGCGGGCAACGACGCCGGTGGTGAATATTTCGTCCGGTTCCGGCGCTTCGTTTTCGGGGTGTTTGCTAGCGGCCAGGGCGAGAACGTTCTGCTTGCCGGCGATGACGTCCTCGATGAGACGCAGTGAACGGGGCTGGCCCACGGTGATCGGCAGCCACATCATCGGAAATAGAACAACGCCTCGCAAGGGCAGTAAAGGAAGCGGGGTGGGGAGGGAATGGAGGAGGGATTCGAGGGAGGTTGGGTCTTGTTTGGGCATGGATCTACTTGTGGGTATGTATAGCAGCGGTACTGCCGGTATTGCTTTTATGCAGATGTTTCTGTACAATACACAGTGATGGGAGAAACTGCCTTTCTCTTTGCACTTCTCTCTTTGTGAGGTACGGCATGAATGTCGAAATTACTTTAAAGACATCTCGCGAACAAGAAGTTCATGTGCTTAAACAGGCATTACAAAGCTATGACGAGCGATTGCAGGCAGCAATCGCCCGCACGCGGCGTCGACTTGCCGTGTATGAAGCACGCTATGGCCTCACAACAGAAGAGTTTCTGGCTACCATGACTGCGGAAGATTTACAGGGCGGGGACCTGGAATATGTGGAATGGGCAGGGGAAGCGCAGGTGCTGGCAGGATTAGAAGCCGAACTAGCGGATTTGTCAAATGTCCGTGTCCAGCTTTCTTGAGTATAGCCAAAAGATCACGGCTATAATTGCAACCGTTCTTGCTGATGCCAAAACAGTTTTGGATCATCTTGAAATCGATGAACGTTCTGTACGCTATGGGTTCATTGCCGGTATATTACGATTCGATGATGGTTCGACACTGCACTTTCGCGAATTCGTTGATATGAGTAAACCGGAGCCTCTTTTGATGTACGTTTATCATTATCAGGATAGCAGAAAGCAGCTCATCTTCCGCTATGACAATGCCAAACATCGACCTTCGTTAGGAACGCTTGAACACAAGCACACGCCAAACGGTGTCATTGAGTGCCATCCTCCATCATTCGAAGCCATTATCGATGAAATCATGGAAATGGTTGGCTTAGGATATTAGTAAGATTGCCAGTGACAAGGGTTGTTGGTTGGAGGTGGTTGCGGGAGGCGTTTTATTGGAAACGATCGACTCATTGTGGATGAGCCGATCGTTCACGAATCACATTGCTATTTCATCATGGGAATCTTCACACCGGCTTTTTTAGCAAAGGCGATGGCCTCGGGATAACCGGCATCGACGTGGCGCACCACGCCTGTACCTGGATCAGTGGTCAGCACGCGCTTGAGGCGACGAGCCGCGGCTTCGGTGCCATCAGCGACGATGACCATACCGGCGTGCTGGCTGTATCCCATACCCACGCCACCACCATGGTGGAAGCTCACCCAGGTGGCGCCACCCACGGCGTTGATCAGAGCGTTGAGGATGGGCCAGTCGCTGACCGCGTCGGAGCCGTCGCGCATGCCCTCGGTCTCGCGGTTGGGGCTGGCCACAGAACCGGCGTCGAGGTGGTCGCGGCCGATGACGATGGGGGCGCTGACCTCACCGCTGGCCACCAGCTCGTTGAATTTGAGCCCGGCCCTGTCGCGTTCGCCGTAGCCTAGCCAGCAGATGCGGGAGGGCAGACCCTGGAATTTGACCTTCTTCTGCGCCATCTTGATCCAGCGTACCAGATGATGGTTCTCGGGGAATAGCTCCATGATCGCCTCATCGGTGCGGTAGATGTCGTTGGGATCACCGGAGAGGGCCACCCAACGGAAGGGGCCTTTGCCTTCGCAGAAAAGGGGCCGGATGTAGGCGGGCACGAAGCCGGGATAGGCAAAGGCATCTTTGACGCCGGCATCATAGGCCATCTGCCGCAGATTGTTGCCGTAGTCGAAGACCACCGCGCCCCGGCGCTGGAATTCGAGCATGGCTTCGACGTGGCGGGCCATAGAGGCCATGGCCGCCTGTTTGAAGGCTTCGGGATTGTTCTGGCGCAGGGCGAGGGCGTCCTCGAACGACATCCCGGCCGGGTAGTAGTAGGAGGGATCGTGGGCGCTGGTCTGGTCGGTAACCACATCGGGGACGATACCGCGTTGCGCCAGTTCTGGGAGTACTTCGGCAGCATTGCCAATGAGGCCGATAGAGATAGCCTCTTCGGCATCGAGGGCGCGCTGCACCTTGTCCATAGCCTCGTCGATGGTCTCGGCCACTTCGTCGAGATAGGCGGTCTCCAGGCGGCGTTGCACACGGTGCGCATCGATTTCCACGATCAAAGCCACGCCCTCGTTCATGGTCACGGCCAGCGGCTGTGCCCCACCCATTTCGCCCAGTCCGGCCGTGAGCACGAATTTACCCTTGAGCGAGGGCCAGCCTTGCTGCGTGGCCAGCGAGGCCAGGGTTTCGTAGGTGCCCTGCAAAATGCCCTGGGTGCCGATGTAGATCCAGGAACCGGCGGTCATTTGCCCATACATCATCAAACCCTTAGCTTCCAACTCGTCGAAGACTTCCCACGTGGCCCACTTGGGCACCAGGTTGGAATTGGCGATGAGTACGCGCGGGGCGTCTTCATGTGTTTTGAACACGGCTACGGGTTTGCCCGATTGTACCAGCAGGGTCTCGTCGGGCTCGAGGTTGCGCAGACTCTCCAAAATGGCGTCGAAGGCTTCCCAGTTGCGGGCGGCCTTGCCCCGACCGCCATAAACGATAAGGTTGTCGGGATCGCCGGCCACATCCGGGTCCAGATTGTGCTGGATCATGCGGTACGGCGCCTCGATGAGCCAGTTTTTACAGGTGAGTTTGGTCCCGCGAGGGGGATGAACGATACGTGACATCATGCACCTCATTGAATGAGAGGAGAATTGAAAGATGAGTGTTCAAGTGTATTGAGGAGGGAAAAACCCGCTTAAGCGGGTTTCCCTGAAGTCGTCTTTGACGACTTTTCAGCCGCCGAGGTAGGCGGCGCGCACGCGTGGGTTCTGCCGCAGCTCGTCGGGCGTGCCTTCGAGGACGATATGGCCGTTTTCGAGGACATAGGCCCGGTCTACAACCTTGAGCGATTCGTAGGCGTTCTGCTCTACCAACAGAATGCTTATGCCTTGCTGGCGTAGCTCAGCAATGACGCTGAAAACACGCTTGACAAGGATGGGCATCAGGCCCATGGAGACTTCGTCGATGAGGAGAAGGCGGGGGCGGCCCATAAGCGCACGGGCGATGGCCAGCATCTGTTGTTCGCCGCCGCTGAGGGTTTTGGCCGTTTGTTTTTGGCGCTCGGCCAGCACCGGAAACAGCTTGTAAACCATGTCCATCTGCTCGCGGATGACTGCCTCTGGCTGCAAGTAGGCACCCAGACGTAGATTATCGGCTACGCTGATATCGCCGAACAGGCGGCCACCTTCGGGCACCAGGGCCAACCCTCGTTTCACTCGCTCCCAGGCGGGGAGACGGTCGAGGACTTCATTCTGGAACAGAATCTGGCCCGAGGCAGGCTTTTCCCAGCCCATGATGGATTTGATCAGGGTGCTTTTGCCAGCACCATTGGCGCCCAGCACGGCCACGGCTTCTCCTTCCTGCACCTCGAGCGAGACCTGATGCAGAGCATGGATATGGCCGTAATAGACGTCGAGATCATGAATGTGCAACATCGGCTTCCTCCTGGCCCAGGTAGGCGTTGATCACCCGTTCATCCTGTTGGATGACAGAGGGGGTGCCGCTGGCGATGATTTGGCCTTGCGCCAGCACGACGATGCGTTCACAGAGGTTCATGGCAAAGCTCATATTGTGCTCGATGACGATGATGTCGATGCCCTCCTCGTGCAGGCTGCGGATGAGCTGCGCCAGGTCATCGGCTTCGTGAGAAGTGAGACCGGCGGCGGGCTCGTCGAGCAAGAGGAGGCGAGGGTGTGTGGCCAAGGCACGGGCGATCTCCAGACGGCGTTGCAGGCCGATGGGGAGGTTGGCGGCAGGCGCCTGGGCCCAGTCCTGCAGGTCGGTTCGCGTAAGAATGGCCTCGGCTTGTTCGAGGGTTACGGGTGTACGATAGCGCTGGAAGAGAGCACGGGCATGGGGATAGACTGGCATACCGATACCGCTGAGCACATTTTCCTGGACGCTGAGATCACCAAAGGGTTTGACGATCTGGAAGGTGCGGGCGATGCCCAGACGTACGATCTGGTGTGGTCGCTGTTTGTGTAAAGCCTGGCCATCATAGCGGACCGTGCCCGAAGTAGGCGGCAGGAAACCGGAAATGATGTTGAAAAGGGTGGTCTTGCCGGCGCCGTTGGGGCCAATTAGGCCGAGAATTTCGCCCTCCGTCTGTAACGATACATTTTCTAAAGCCTGGAGGCCACCAAAACGTTTACTGATATGTTCGACTTGGAGCATGGTCATAAGGCTTCCTCCGTTTGGATACGGGGACTGGATCGGCGGAAGATGCGCTTGCCCAGCGTCCATAGCCAGCTATCATCACCCAGCAAACCCGAAGGCTGGAAGAGCATCATCAGCACCAGCAAGGCGCCGTAAATCGTAAAACGGTAGTCCTGGGCAAAGCGCAAGAATTCGGGCGCAGATTTGAGGAGGATAGCACCAAAAATGGGGCCTCGTAGCGTACCCACGCCACCTATGATTACCATAGACAAGATAGCGATGGATTCGACAAAAGCGAAAGTGTCTGGGAAGACGCTACCAATGAAGTGGGCATAAAAGGAGCCGGCACCTCCGGCCAGGGCGGCACTAATGGCAAAAGCATAAATCTTGAAGCGAGGCACGCTTACACCCACTGCCGCCGCTGCATCTTCGTCGATACGCACGGTATTGAGGGCGAGGCCTGCCCATGTTTTCGATAAATACCAGCTAATCAAGAGGACAAAAGCGGCGTACAACCAGACGAGCGCCATGTACAAAGCTCCGCCCCGAAAACTAATCCCGAACAGGCTGGGAGCGGGCAAATTGACGATGCCCATGGCACCACCAAAAAAATCGACATATTTGAACACGGCTACAACCACAAAATTGACACCCATTGTCGCCAAAACGAGGAAGTCATGGCGTACGCGCAGGCTTGGTAGACCCAAAAAGGCACCGACGATGCCGGTGATAAATATCGCGGCCAGCAGCCCTATCCAGAACGATTGTCCGTAGCGTACGGTCATGACGGCGGCAGTATAGGCGCCAATGCCAAAGAACGCGGCATGACCCAGCGAGATCTGGCCGGCGTAACCGACAAGGATATTCAAACTAAGAGCAAGGCTGACCCAGATGCCGACAAAAACGGCGATGGTAATGACATATCCGCTAAACATTGGCTTACTCCTTCCCCAAGAGCCCGTGGGGGCGGAACATGAGCATGAGGATCAGCACGAGAAAGGCGATAGCGTCGCGAGGTAAGACATAACCCACCCAGGCCACCATAAAATTTTCAACAATAGCCAGCAAGAGGCTGGCAATTATCACCCCGGGCAGGCTCCCCATACCTCCCAACACAATGATGATGAAGGCCTTGTATGAAACCAAATCTCCCATGGTGGCGAAAACGCTGTTATTGTACACGCCCACCAACACGCCCCCAGCGCCGGCCAAGGCCGAGCCCAGGAAGAAATTGAGGGCGACAACACGGTTGAGGTTGACACCCACGGCCGCAGCCATTTCCCGGTCCATGGAAGCGGCCTGCCAGCCCAGGCCGATACGAGTGCGCGTGAGCAAGAGATAGACCAGCGTCATGAGTACGATAGTCACCACCAGCACCAGCATTTGCTTGGGCGTGATGGAAATGAATGATGTGCGGATGCGAGGCATGCCTGCGCCTCCTGCCGGGAAGGCTTTCTGGTAGGGCCCCATGAGAAAGCCTTTTTGCAGCAAGTCGGTGAGCATGACGAACAAGCCGATGCTGGTGATCAGGGGCACGATACGAGGAGCATCGAGCATGTAATAATAGGTGGTGCGATAGATGAGAACACCGACGATCCCGCTGCCAATCATGGCGACAAGGAGCGCCAGCCAAAAATTACCGAGCCAGCTAAACACCAACAGGCCAATAAATGCACCGATGGTGTACACGGCAGCATGGGCGATGTGCAACACTTTGAGCACACCATACACCATGGTCAGCCCTGCTGCCATGAGAATGTAGGTGCTGGCTAAGACCAGAGCGTTGGAGAGATTCTGCAAAAACGGCATAGAATGGCCTCGACAAGTGAGGGGGTGGGGCTAGCACATTGGCGGTTGGAAACCGTAGCCACGGTTGGGAAGAAACAGCGGTTGGAAACCGCGGCTACGGTTGCGAAGTCGACCTTCGTCGACTGGGGTGCTGTAGTCTGCGCAGACAGGTTTCGCGGGGGAAACGGCGGTTGGAAACCGCGGCTACGACTGCAAAGTCGACCTTCGTCGACTGGGGTGCTGTGGTCT
>JAADFV010000045.1 GCA_013152695.1 Chloroflexota bacterium
AGGAGAAAATATCTGAGTCGGCGGCCTTAGCGCAAGCGGCAGAAGCGGCAAAAAGCATTGCCGCCACTGCCTTAGATGTGGCAGTATCCCGCCTGGAAGTGAAAGAGATCGAGGCCGTAACCTGGCCCGACACCTCTTTGGGCTGTCCGCAACCAGGCTATTTGTACGCGCAGGTGCTTACTCCTGGTTATAAAGTGGTGCTCACAACGGATGAAAGGGAGGTCGAGGTGCATCTGGATGCCAGAGGACAGGGGGTCGTGTGCTCGACGGATGATTAGGCCAGGGCAGCCCGCGCCTCGGCAATGCGTTGTTGCGCCAAAGTGATATATTCTTCTTTGATTTCGTAGCCAACATAATGGCGGCCTTGTTGCAAAGCAGCAATGGCCGTAGCCCCACTTCCCATAAAGGGATCCAACACCACATCGCCTGCAAAGGTGTAAAGCTGAATTAGCCGGCGGGGAAGTTCTACGGGAAAGGGCGCCGGATGTCCCACACGTTTTGCAGACACCGTGGGAAAAGTCCAGACACTTTTGGTGTACTCGAGGAACTCATCGCGACTGATGGTGCTTTCTTGCTGCCCACGTTCGCGGCGGAAGCGCCCTTTGCTGTAGACAAGAATGTATTCGTGCACATCGCGAATGGTGGGGTTGCTGGCTGATTTCCAGCTGCCCCAGGCGGTTGAATTTCCGGCACTGGCCCCTTTGTCCCAGATGATCTCGCCGCGCATCAGATAGCCTTCTTCGAGCATGATCTGGTTGATGAAGCTGCTCAGGGGAATGTATGGTTTTCGTCCGAGATTAGCAACATTGATACAGGCGCGCCCGCCGGGAACCAAAACCCGGTAGGTTTCGCGAAAGACAGCACGTAGCAGATCCAGATATTCATCGAGGGTAAGGTCTTGGTCGTATGTTTTGCGTGCGTTGTAGGGTGGCGAAGTGACCATGAGATGGATGCTGTTATCGGGAAGATCGTCCATGTGGCGACTATCCCCCAGGATGACGTGATCCAGGGCAGTTACCGGTAAGGGCTGCTCGACATAAGGACTGCTATCTTCGCTTTGAGGCTGGTGCTGATAAAGACGGCTGGCATAGAAATGGCTGCTGTCGTGGCTAATACGCCCTTTACTGCCAAATGCCGAAGTGCGAGTGGAACGTTCCGAGGGCGCGGTCATGGTTTATCGTCAGGGGTGTCGGTGCTAAGCCACCGTAAAACGGTATCAGAAAGGGGGATGTCTGGAGCCAGATCGGGGGCGGGGATGGGGGCAAGCATCTGCTGGCGGATGGGTACGAGTCCCGCCCACACCGGCAGTTCGGTATCCTTTTTTTGATCGGCTGGCGGCCCTGAGCGTATTTTTGCCGTAGCACTTTCGATGAGAATATCGGCCACTGCGGTCGCATCCAGCTCTTTGTCCGAGGGCTGCCGTGCTTCGTCCCACCGTCCTGGGGTGAGATGTTCACTGATAATGCGCAAGGCACGCATCTTCTCGCTGCGAGTTTGTAGTAAGCGCCCCCGCCCAAACAACACGACCGAGCGGTAATTGACGGAGTGACTGAACATGGAGCGGGCAAGCACCAAACTATCGATCATGGCAATGGCAATGCTGACGGGGTGGCCGGCAGCGATGTGTTGCATGAGCCGGCTGTTCAGGGAACCGTGCATAAAGATGTGGTCGCCCGCACGGCCATGGTGGCTAGGAATCACAAAGGGCTGGCCCTCAATTTCAAAGCCGACGAAGCAAAGCAGGGCTTCATCGATAATAGGGTAAATGGTCGCCCGGTCATAGTGACCGCGGGAGGGATGCCGCCGCAAACGGTTACGATCTGTTTTTGCAAATGAGGTCATGAGAATAATGGTGTGTTCATAGAGCACCGGCAAATCATAGATTCACCGGTGCTAACGAGAGATTCTGTCTACTTGTGGGAGATAATGCTACATGATTGTCAGCCTGAGTGAAGCGAAGAATCTCGCCTTTGTCGGCCGGAGATTCTTCACTCCGTTCAGAATGACATAGCTCTCTTTTTATACTTGACTGGGTTACGAAGTGGGAACAAAGTAGACGTCGGTGGGTTTGAGCTTGGCGTTGCGCAAGAATTTGGCCTCGACTTCCATGCCGATCCAGTCCAAAGAGGCCTCGAATGGGTCGACTCCCAGAAGACGGGTCAAAAGGAGGGTGTCAACGCCTTCGAATTCGATGAGGGCGAGAACGAAGGGGGTTTCGGGGAGGAATTCTTCGGAGCCAAAGTGACAAACGGTAAAGGCATGCACCCGGCCTTGTTGCGGTAGCTCCACCCACTCGGTTTCAGCGCCGTCGTACATGCCATGCCCGCGTGGAGTAGCGTAGGTGTACTCGCCACTGGCCTCGCGATTACCCAACAGGACTTTGTTGGTCAGGCCAGCAAACCAGGGGCTGTCCTGGGCGTAGCTATGCAGATAGGTAATGCTGTAATCCTGTTCGATGCGGATGGGGCGCATGGCTTTGAGCCATTGCAGGGCTTCGGGTGTAAGTTCAGCAGGAAAAGGCAGGCCATGAACGATGGTTCCGCCCAGGGTTTCTTCACGTTTAGAGGGTTGTTTTGCCATGATTGATCCTCTCAAGGGTGATAATCGGCGCTTCCAGAAGCGTCAATCTTCTTTTTCGAGAATTGTAATGGTAACGTAGGTGCCGGTACCAGCGTGTGAGTGGGTGGCGCCACGGCGGGCATTGGGTACTTGCAGGGTGGCGTCACCAAAGTGTTTGGCGATGGTGCCTTGTAATTGCCAGATGGCAAATACGTTTTGCATGAGACCGGTGGCGCCTACAGGATGACCACAGGCGATGAGGCCGCCGGAGGGATTCACGGGGCATTCGGGCTCATCCGGGAGGTCGAGGCCATAATCGACGTTTGGCATAAAAGCCTTACCCGAGGTGGCAAAGGGGCCGCCTTCGCCGTAACGGCATAAGCCCATGTCTTCGTAGGTTTGCACTTCGGAGCTGGTATAGGCGTCATGGAGCTCGATGAAATCAAGTTCATGCAAAGGATCCACGATATTTGCCTGTTTGTAGGCCATGTTCCCGGCAGTGCGTCCGGCCCGGAAGCTATGGATGCCGGGATAACGGGTGCCGTGTTCCCACAAACGGCGGTAATAAGCCCTGGTTTCGTCAGAATCCTGTTCCTGCTGGGTGGCATAGTCGCGCATGAATGTGTCGTAATCGAGATGAGGACGGTCGGACATACGCATGGCGTCGGTGCCACGGCCAATACCCGTTACTTTGACAAGAGGACGGGGAATCACGGCCCCGGCAGCTTCGAGCTTGCGTAAACCTTGTTCCGAGCAGAGGATAGTTGCGGCGGCGCCATCAGACATGACGCAGATATCCATGCGGGTAAGGGGCCACGCTACCATGGGCGATTTTCGCACATCCTCCAGGGTGATACGCTGACGCTTTTGCGCATAGGGGTTGTGATAGGCATTGCGATAGTTTTTGACAGCAACGTGATCCAATTGTGCGACCGTAGTGCCGAATTCTTTCATGTGACGGGTAACCATCATGGCATAATAGCCGGAATAGAACCCGCCCACAGGGTAATCGAAGCTGACATCCGAGGCTAAGGCGATGAACTCATTGCCTTTCCATGTTTCTACATGGCTCATCGTCTCGAAGCCATAGGCCAAACACACATCCATGTGGCCGCTGGCAATATTTTTCCAGGCCTCTTGGAAACACAGACCGCCGGTCGCACCTCCCCCCTCCACACGGTGACTGGGCTTAGGGCACAACCCCAGATAATCCTGGACCATAATTCCCGCCATGAGCTGCCGGGTAAAATGATCGCTGAAATAGCTGGCTACTGAGCCATCCACCACGCTGATGAAGTCTTGGTGTTCCAGGCCGATGTCAGCGATTGCATAATCATACGCTTCTTTCACAATGGCCGGGAATGTCTTATCCGGGCGAGCCTTGGCAAATTTGCTGACGCCGCCGGAAATTGCATAAACAGGGCGCATGCCGAACCTCCTTGTCTGAGCGCTATGTGGTTGGAAAAGGTGAACGTAGGGTTGGAATGGTGTGGGTAGATGCCATAATGCCAGACACCTCGATGGCGGGGAACTATCCAACCCGAATGTGAGGGACTCATCCAGTTAGATATCAATCCCCAGATAAAGCATAACGGTGATGGCTTATGCTTGTCAATCTGGGCGATTGTTCTGAGCTGCCTTTTCACACTTGATCATGCTAAATTGGGAAGTCAAGAGGCAGGGCTGTCCTGAAGCCATTCTCCGACTCCCCAATTCCAAATTAGGCGGTCAAGGCTGGTTCGTCCTGACGGGGAGCAATTTCTCCGCAAGGCTTTGTCCTCGCCAACAAGCACAGATCCGGTAAAGGTCGGAATGATTACGCACTCTTGGCGAAGTCGCGCGACCGCGTGCCAAGATTCTCGTTATATTTGGAATTACTGCTCCGGACACCTACCTACCGACGTCTCTAAATCCTCATGTTATACTGATAAACTCCAATCTATCCAACATATTTTTTCCTCCAGCCAACGAACCTCCATGTCTAGCGAAAAACCTCACCTGCAGGATGAGAGGCGCCGGCTCCCTTCCCCTGAAGGTATCCCCGCCTATGTTCCCACCATCCCCCCAACCATCGAACGTTCCTCCCTTCCTTTGCTCACTGCCGATCAGATGCGCGCAGTCGATCGCCTGATGATCGAAGAATACCAAATCCTTCTCATTCAGATGATGGAGAATGCTGGCCGTAATTTGGCCGATCTGGCCGCGAGTATGCTCGGCGGCTCTTTGGCTGAGCGTGCCATCTTAGTTTTGGCAGGCCGGGGTAACAACGGCGGTGGGGGCCTGGTGGCAGGGCGGCATCTCAGCAATCGCGGCGCCGATGTCCAGGTGATTACTGCCTCTCCCTTCGATGCCTACAGCCAAATCCCCGCCCATCAGTTGCAAATTCTCCTGAACATGGGTGTTTCTGTATCGCCTCTCGAACAAGGTTGGGCTTTACCGGCCGCCGACCTGATCATCGACGCCATCGTTGGTTACGGCCTGCGGGGAAGCCCCCACGGCACCGTGGCCGACCTCATCCGCCTGGCCAACGGTCACCCCGCCCCCGTCCTCGCCCTCGACGCCCCTTCCGGTTTGGACACGACCAGCGGTGTCCCCTACGATCCTTGCGTGCAAGCAAGCGTCACCATGACGCTGGCCCTGCCCAAAACAGGCTTACTGGCAGCTCCCTCTCAGATTGTGGGAGACCTGTATCTGGCCGATATCAGCGTCCCTCCTGAGTTATACGATAGCCTGGGATTGGATATTCCTCCCATTTTTACAGCAGGCCCGCTGCTGCATATCAGATAATGGGAGGAGGAAGAAAGAATGCAGAAGTCGGAGGGAGGAGATTTTCCGTATGCGAGTACTCAAGGCGATGATTAAGGCGCTTCGACCATCGAATTCCGACTATTCTGGTAGTAAACTGACATGGGAATGTCAGCTCCTGGTCACGTATTTTATCACCGTTAAGGTATAATGGAGTATCATCATGCTTGTCGCAATCAGTTCTAATGCAGAACTAACAGTTTTATGATTTAATGACATGTAGTTTCGACTGAAGACACTTACTTTATGTAATCATATTCCGTTAGGAGGTTTTATTCACATGTTTTTGTGGTTTGTTTTTGCCATTCCCGGCCTGATTTTGGGCTTGTGGGCCCAGATGAAGGTCAAAAGTGCATTTAGCAAATATAGCCGTGTGGGCACGTCACGCGGCATCACCGGAGCCGAAGCTGCCCGCGCGATTTTAGACCATTATGGTTTATACGATGTCCGTATCGAGGAAACGAAGGGATTCCTATCCGATCATTACGACCCTCGCAAAAGGGTCTTGCGCCTTTCTCCTGATGTTGGACGAAGTCCCTCGATTGCTGCTGTGGGTGTAGCTGCACACGAGGCAGGACATGCCTTGCAGCATGCCAAGGGCTATGCTCCCTTGATGCTACGCACTTCTTTAGTCCCGGCCGTGCAATTCGGCTCATGGTTAGGTCCCCTCATCTTTATGGCCGGTTTCCTTTTGCAAGCATTCACCGGCAGTGCCTTTGGCTTTCAAATCGCCCTGTTTGGCTTGATTCTCTTTGCTTTGACTGCCGTTTTCAGTATCATTACCTTGCCGGTGGAGCTGGACGCCAGTCGTCGTGCGAAAAAAGAACTGGTGGCAATTGGCATTTTGAGTAGCAGCGAGATGCAAGGAGTCAATACGACCCTGAATGCCGCTGCACTTACCTACGTGGCTGCCGCCATCGCTGCCATTGGTCAAGTCTTGTATTACGCCTTCCTCCTTTTTGGCCGACGCCGCTAAGTCTCTCTTCCTTCACCTTTGCAAACCACCTGTCACTCCGGCAGGTGGTTTTTTGTGGGAGGAAAGGGTGGTACAAACAATGTTCCAGGCGCCAATTGTCAGCCGTACTCAAGGAATGATAGAATCGGGGCAATGCCCCCTGTGCAACGAGTACCTCGGCAGCGAGGGAATGGCCTACACAATGTGAGCGATTTCCCCGCCAGAGTTATTCCCGCTGCTTAAGGCCCATCTCCGTCCATCTCTTTTTCCTCTAACACAACCTTTTCTACACCCATGACCTACTTGTTTCTCGGCATTTCCCTGGGACTGAGTGCAGGCATTGCCCCCGGGCCTTTACTGGCCCTGGTCCTGCAACGCAGCCTGAGCAGTGGTGCTGCCAGTGGCGTGCGGGTGTCGATGGCGCCATTGTTGACTGATTTGCCCATCGTTTTTCTCGCTTTTATCCTGGTGGGGCGCCTGTCTGAGTTCTGGTTGCACATCCTCATGGCGATTGGGGGGGGATTTGTCCTCTGGTTGGCTTACGATGCCTGGCGCACTGCCGGTCGCACCACGGCTCTCGTTGTAGCTACATCCGCCCGCCAGGATTTGATGCACGGTGCCCTGGTCAATTTTCTCAATCCTCATCCCTACCTATTTTGGATTACGGTGGGCGCGCCTACGGTCATCCAGGCCTGGCGGCGGACTCCCTGGGCGGCTGTAGGCTTTGTGGTGGGGTTTTACGTCCTGCTGGTGGGGAGTAAGGTTGTTCTGGCAATTCTTGTGAGCCGGGCCCGCTTCCTCAACCGCCAGAGGCAATGGCTGCGTTTTTCTGCATTTTTATTGCTCCTCGCTGGATGCTGGATGCTCTATTCGGCATTTCAGGGCTTAGGATGGCTGGCATGATTCATATCCGACCTTTCCGGCCGCGCGATCTGGCGGCAGCTACTGCTCTCTTCAACGAAGTCACGGCCTCTTGGCCCTATCACTGGCCCCTGACCACCAGCGAATTTCAATCTCTGATGCTTTATGACATGGGGGACCCTGCACTGAAAATGAATGCGGATCCCTCGGGTTGGTTTGTTGCCGTGGCAGGACAGCAATTGTTAGGACTAGCTCACGCCTGCTTCAGCGGGCGCTATCTGGATGTTGCTCCACCTCAAGGCTGGTTGCGCGCCCTTCTCATCAAGAACGATGCACCAGCACAAGTTGCTCAAAAGCTTTTGCAGGCTGTAGACCGGTATTTTCATGATCATGGCATTGCCGAGGTCACGGCCTTCTCGCCTGCTGCCGGCTATCCTTGCTTATTAGCCGGCCGCGGCATCCTTCCCGGTGATCGCCTCGATCTGATTCGGGCCATGGGTGAATCAGGCTATCATCTCCAGGATCGCTGGCTGCTGTACGAAAGGCGAATTCATAAGCCACTGAGCGAGCAATTGCCCGAAGTAACTCCTTTGCGCCTGCATTGGCAGAGCGCAACGGGGGAGCAACTCGAATTCTGGTTGCACGACGGCCACGCTGCCATCGCTCATATCCGCATTCACTATCTTTCCGAGCTTTCCCAACACCTCGAACCCCAGAGCGCCTCTCTCTCCTATCTCTTTGTGGCGGAAAAACGACAGCGACGGGGAGTGGGCCGCTGGTTACTGCAACGAAGCCTTAACGAATTGTTAGCACGCCACATCCATCGTCTTATTATCCACATCAACCATCACGATGCCGCTGCGCAGGGACTTCTCTTGCAGCTTGGCTTCGACGAATTGCCGTTACGGGGATACACCTACGAAAAAAACCTATCATGACTACCGAGCAATCTGATTCCACCGTTCATTACCAGCCTACTCTCACCTTCCGTGCTGCAGCCTTTTTTCTTCTGATCTCAAGCATCTACCTGGCGACAGAGGTCTGGCGTACAGGTGATCCCTTCATCATCCTCTTTTTCGTGGTGGTTCTCGTAGCCGGTCTGGGGATGTCGTTGGGTGCCCTCGCCTCCGCCACTTTCGATGGTGAAACTTTCGTCTATCGCATTCCCTTACGTCCCGAGCGGCGTATTACAAGGGACCAGATCATCAATATCGAGGTCGTAGGGCGTCGTACCCGCGCCCTTCTCATCAACTACCATCCTCGCGATGAACAGGGCAAGATCGATTTTAGCCGCGAAGCCTATTTAAACCTGACTCCTCTGCAAAATCAGATGGATTTGCTGGAGCGTTTGCAAGGGAAACATGCCGAATCCGACCAGTCCCACAATTCCTGAGGCGCTCCTCCAGGGACTACAGGATTATTTTGATGTATCGGACTTGCGGGTGAATGAATGGCGCCGGCAGCGCCTTGCAGGTGGACTTTCTGGCAGCACTCTGGAGCGCTGGTGGCT
>JAADFV010000046.1 GCA_013152695.1 Chloroflexota bacterium
GGTCTCATGAAAGACGTTGTCGGCAGCCGACCAAGCAGCGCGGTCGTCACTTGCCACAGCGTCGTTCAGTTCTTTTAATGTATCCTGGAGTATCCCCAGTTGTTCGGAAGAAATAGATCGTGCTGCCAGGCGTACTACTTCTGGCTCCAGAAGCCACCGCACATGGATGGCGTCCATGACGGCATGAATGGATGGCGCAGCAACGGTCACTGCCTGGCCGGGAATACTCTGCACCAGTCCCTCTTGCACCAGCATCTGCAGCGCTTCTCGTACCGGTGTGCGGCTGATACCCAACAGCTTTGACAGCTTTGTCTCCGCCAGCGGTTGCCCCGGTCTCAATTCACCCATCCGAATTGCTTCTTTTATCCGCTCATAGGCAATATCGCGAAGCAACACCGAAGCGTCGGTGTTGTCGACATCAACTTGTCGGAGGGAGGAACTCCTTGCTGGATTCACTGAACTGTCTTTGAAGGGAAAAGAGTGTATTTTGATCGCATGCAAGCTGTATACCGGTATTATACACATAACATACCACCCTGTCAATACTTAATTTTGATGTGTTTCATCTTACTTTTGCCTGCCCCGACCGATTATGTCTCCATACCCCGACCAATCAGGGCATTGTCACTCACGGTCTGCTGCAGCCGTCAGCGAAAAGCTACCTATGTGCTTCTCTCGAGAGGATCAGATACTCGCTATGTTAGTGCGTCTCCTGCGAATAAGGCCGCCCTAGAGCTGCTGGCGCATCGCCGCGACCGCGACGGTAAAGCAAGGCCAACAAGGTCAAAACGTAGGGCAACATGAGCAAAAACTCGTAGGGAATCACGCCTGCCCCGCGTTCGACTTGACTCAAGGCCTGGATACGGTATTGCAGTGCATCTGCCAGGCCGAAAAGAAATGCCCCCAGCAAGGCAAGGTCCGGTCGCCAGCGGGCAAAGATGACCAGAGCCACGGCAATCCAGCCGCGGCCAGCGGTAATGCCCTCGCGAAACATGCGTAACTGTACGACCGTCAGCACAGCCCCACCCAGTCCCGCCAAACCAGACCCCAGAAGGGTCGAAGCATAGCGCACAAAGACAACGTTCACGCCCGAGGTCTCGGCCGCAGCAGGATTTTCTCCAACGGCACGAATGTTCAACCCCCAGGTCGTGCGGAACAGAAGGAACCAGATCAGAATAACCAGTACTACGGCAAAATAGACCGTTGCATCATAATTAAAGAAAAGATCACCAATCACGGGGATGTTGCTCAAGACGGGGAAGGAGACCGGCTCCAGGCCAGAAACCCGTGCTGTCAGCGAACTAAATTCCTGGCGATAGAGATAATTAGCCATGCCCTGCCCAAAAACGACCAGGGTAACGCCGGCGATCACCTGATCCACCTGCAAGGAGATGCTGAGAACCGCCATAATCAGGCCCATGGCCATCCCTGTGAAAAAGCCGACGGCGAGACCGATCCAGGTACTCCAGGCCGTAGAAAAGCCGGCCAAAGGCCCATTTTCGAGGTAATAGGCGACCATGAATCCCCCTACCGCCCCCATGATCATCATGCCTTCCAGGCCTAGATTCAAAATACCGCTGCGTTCTGTAATAATTTCGCCTAACGTCGCCAGCAACACTGGTAGGGCCAGGCGTACAGCCGCCGTAATCAAGGCAACAAGAAAACTCCACTGCAAAATTTGATCCCAGTTCATTGGTTCTGTCTCCTTCTCACCAAGGCATCGACAGCCAACACCGAAAGAACGATGATGGCCTGAATTGCATCTGCCAGGGCGTTGGGCAGACCAGAGACGACATGCATCGATTCGGCGCCGATAATCAAAGCGGCAAAAAGAATCGATGCCACCGCCACTCCCAACGGATTCATACGACCGAGCAATGCCACCAAAATGCCGGTAAACCCGTAGCCACCAGAAATATCGCCCTTGAGGCGGGTATGCAAGCTACTGACTTCGATAATGCCTGCAATCCCGATCAAGGCACCACTGAAAGCCATCACAAAAAGAATAGCGCGCTCGACATTGATACCAGCATAGCGTGCGACACTGGCACGCGAGCCGACGGCGCGTAAGCGAAAACCGAGAGGTGTGGACCAGAGCAGCACGTACACAAGCGGTACAAGCAAAAATGCCAGCACTACACCCAAATGAATACGGGTTCCGAAGAGATGAGGCATTCGTGCCGCGGCTACGAATTGGGCGCTTTCGGGAAGATAACCGTTCGGGTCCTGAAGGGGGCCGCGAGCCATGTAGAGCACAAAGAAAACGGCAATGTAGTTCAGCATCAGGGTGGAAATAATAACGTTTACATTCCAGCGCACCTTCATGTAGGCGGCCAGCAGTGCCCACAGCATACCGCCGATGGCGGCAGAGGTCAGCATCATTGTCAGCAATAATGGTTGGGGCAGATTCGGGAACGAGAGAGCGATGATGCTACCGAATAGCGCTCCCATAAAGTACTGTCCCTCCCCACCAATATTCCATACCCTCGCCCGAAAGGCTACAGTCAAGCCCAGGCCGACGATGAGTAACGGTGTTGCTTTGAGAAAAGTTTCCGTAATTTGACGCTGGCCGCCAAAGGCACCCTGCAGCATCGCCAGATACACCTCGCCCACGTTGGCTCCGGCAAGGAGAACCAGAACCGCCCCAATCGAGAGTCCAATGATCCCCCCCACAAAAGGGGCACCCAGAGCCAACGACATCGATTTCAGGCGAGAAGGGTGCGAAGACAATTCAGAAACGGGTTCAGTCATGTCGTCGTCTCCATAGGCTCCATACGCTTTGACCCGGCCATCAACAGGCCGATTTCGTTAATGTCAGCATCGGCTGCATCGACCACACCGACCACCTGCCCCTCGTACAGAACCGCAATCCGATCACTAAGTGCCATAATTTCTTCCAGTTCTGTCGAGATGAGGAGGATTGCCACACCCTTGTCCCGCTGTGCGATAAGCTGTTCGTGCACATACGCCACGGCACTCACATCGAGACCGCGCGTGGGCTGGGCGGCGAGTAGCACTTTGGGATTACGCGTGAGTTCGCGCGCCAGAATCAGCTTTTGGGCATTGCCACCGGAAAGTGAGCCGGCAGGAGTGTCCACGGTGGCGCCCCGCACGTTATACGCCTGGATCAGCTTCTCAGCCTCGCTGCGAATTGCCTCCCAGTCCAAAAACATATGTCGCGTAAAAGGAGGTTCGCCAATACGCTGCAAAAACATATTCTCCGCAACTGAAAAATCAGGGAGCAGACCCATGCGGTAACGGTCGGAGGGGATATGGGCCAGGCCCATTTCGCCGATCTTACGAGGGGAGCTGTGGGTAGCATCCTCGCCACATATCTCGACGTGCCCGGTGGTTGCCGGCCGTAGCCCTGCGATTACTTCCTCCAACTCACTTTGTCCGTTCCCGGCCACACCGGCGATTCCCAAGATCTCCCCTGATCTCACTTCGATGTGAACACCGCGTAGGGCGGGGAGATTTCGATCACTATTGGCCCAAAGATCAATCGTCCGCAGACGGGCCTCGCCGGGGTGAGCAGGGCTCTTCACCACCGTGAGCAAGACATCACGGCCGACCATCATGCGGGCCAGTTTCTGCTTATCGACGTCGCCCGGGGTCACCGTGTCGACAACCTTTCCATCGCGCAATACCGTGATGCGGTCACTGGTCTTCAGGACTTCATCCAGCTTGTGGGTGATGAAAACGATGGATTTACCTTCTTCCGTGAGACGACGCAAGATTTCCAGCAGCTCATCCACTTCCTGAGGGGTGAGCACAGCGGTCGGCTCGTCCAAGATCAAGATATCGGCACCACGATAGAGGGCCTTCAATATCTCTACCCGCTGTTGCTCACCCACAGATAATTTCCATACCTCTGCCGCCGGGTCGATCGCCAACCCGTAGCGTTCAGAGAGGGCCCGGAGACGCTCATGTACCTTTTTCGTATCCTCCAGCAAGGGCGCACGCGGCGAGGGCTGTCCGAGAATGATGTTGTCCGACACGGTCAGGGTTTGTACCAGCATGAAATGTTGGTGCACCATCCCCAAACCGTGGGCGATGGCGTCCCGGGCAGAAGAAAACGCCACTGGCTTGCCATACAGACGCACCTCCCCCTCGTCGGGCATATAAAGCCCGTACAAGACATTCATTAGCGTCGTTTTCCCGGCTCCGTTCTCACCCAGCAAAGCGTGGATTTCCCCAGGGTACAGATCAAAATCCACGCCAGCGTTGGCGACAACACCAGGAAAGCGCTTGACGATGCCGCGCATTTGCACAATGGGAAGGGTCGTGGCAGTCAATGGAACCTCTTGAAACTGTTGTGTAGGCAGATAAAAGGAGAAGGATGAGGATGGCGGTGGGGCAAGTAAGGACCTTTCCCCACCGCGCTTGATCAGGGCATTACCAGCTCGCTCGGTCGGGGCTATTGGGGAACAAACTCGACCTTGAGAGTACCAGCGGCAATGTCTTTCATGGTTTTATCGACAGCTTCGATGGCCTCGGCGGGAATCTTGTCCTTCAACTGATCGTTATATTGTACTAACATCGCCCCTTCGGCAATGCCGAAACGATAGTAAGGATTGTCGAAAGTGCCGTTGTGCGTGTCTTCCAGCATCTTCGAGAACAGCGGTTCCAGGTTCCAGATGAGGTTGACGAGGACGACGTCGGGGCCATTCTCGGTCATATCGCCAACGTAGCCTGTGACGTAACCACCACGTTCTTTGGCTGCCTCGATGGCACCAAGGGCGGGGCCTTCGCCACACTCGATCCAGAAGTCGACGCCGGCATCTGCCTGGGCCAAGGCGGCCTCTTTAGCTTTGGCGACATCCACCCAATCACCCACAGCGGTCTGAATCAAACTGGCATCAGGATTGACGGTTTTAGCACCGGCGAGAAGTGCTTCACCCATAGCGTGGCAGACGGGGATGTCGAAGCCGTAGAGTGCGCCTAAGACGCCGCTCTTGCTCATGTGCCCGGCCAACACGCCGATGGGATACGCTGCCTCGTAGAAGGGCTGATCGTAGTCGGCCACATTCTTGGCTGTGCGGCCGATGCCACCAGCCCAGGCATAATTGGTGTCAGGATTTTCGGCAGCAACCTCGAAAACAGCATCTTGGAAGCTGAAGGAGTGGGCGACAATCATCTCGAAGCCCTGGGCGGTGTATTCACGTAACACGCGGCCCACATCCGAGTCGGATACGTTTTCGGAATAGGCAGTTTTCACGCCTTTCTTGCCCAATGCCTGCACAGCATTGTAGCCGGCTTCGTTCCAGGAATTATCATCCCAAGGACCGGTGAGGATGACAGCGATGCTCCCTGCGTCTGTAGTCTCGGTGGGGGCGGCCTCAGGCTGGGAAGGTTCAGCCGTGGGAGGGGCCGGTGTGGCACAAGCCGCCAACAAAAGGCTGGCGGTAAGGAGGGCCAATAATATCCAGTACTTACGATTTTTCATTTCTCTACTCCTTGAAGTAGGGGGCGCTTCTCACACTAACACAGCATCAAACTCGTCCGCTGTGTGAGCGCTTCGAAGCACAGAACACTAGGAAGGGTTGATCCCGACGAGCCGTTTACACAATTCTACCGCACCTGCGGCATCTGGGGAATATCCGACACCAAGCTCAGAAGCCCAGTCTGCGGTAACCGAACCACCGCCGACCATAAGGCTATACTTATCCCGCAATCCCAACTCTTCGAACAGTCGAATCGTATGCTGGGCCGCGGGTCGCGTGGTGGTCATCAATGAAGAGAGGCCGATAACATTGGCGTTGCGTTCTTGGGCGGCATCGACAAAGGCACTGGGTGAAACATTGCGTCCCAAGTCGACCACCTCGAAGCCATGAGCCCGGAGCATGGTGGCGACAATGTTCTTACCGATCTCGTGAACGTCACCTTCGACGGTGCCAAGGACGACGGTGCCCAGCTTTTGACTGGCCTGGCCCGAGGCGGCGATGGCCTCTTCCAGTTGTTTGCTGGCCACTTCGGCTGCCTCTCCTGCCATCATCAACTCGGGCAGGAAAAACTCTCCCGACTGAAAGAGACGCCCGACCTCGGTAAGGGCCGGCACCATGATTGTATTGATGATCTCCAGGGGATCGGTCCCGGCCTGGAGGGCCTCGTACGTCAACTTATCTGCGGCATCAGCATCACCTTCGATAAAGGCTTCATACAAAGGTTTGGCAATGGATTCTGGGATACTCATAAAGCGTTCTCCTTACGATGAAATAGGCCGGGGTGCAAATTGAAACTTCAGGCCAAGCTTGGTAAGTTCTTCTTTGACGGAATAGTACATGTCCAACCATTCGGCAGTCGGCTGTATGGTCTCGACATCGTACACTTCGGGGAAGGGCCGGCCACGGTTGGGATTAGATAAGGTGTGGATGTAGCCTTTCATGATCTCGGGGATCAGTTCCGAGGCTTCCTCACGAGTCATTGACAGCGAGGCCCGCGAGACTTCAGCGATGAAGCGCGCCTCGAGGCCGGTGGTGTGGTCACGCTTGAAGCCGCCGGTCGTGCCTGCTCCCTGCATGTTGAAGCCACACACTGTCCCTACCACGGCGCCCGCCGCGCATTCATACAGGAGCTCGGTCGTGCCGGGGCCGGAGAGGACATAGATGTCGTTCAGGAGAATGATGGGGGTGTTACGCGAGAGGGCCTGGCCCACCATGGCTTGCGTCCAAATCCCCAAGGGATCTGTGTTGTTGACGTAGTTCAGGTGGGTCAACGAGAACATGTGATAGTCTGCATCGTAGAGAACGACACCCAGGAGATGGTCGGCCACCGACACGACCGCAGTTCCCTCTGCACGTCCGCCCAGTCCTCCCAACAAGGGTGTCATCAAATCGACAGTGATACCACCGATGTTGTAAAGATGGGCAACGCGAGAGAGCTGATCGAAATCGGTCTTCAATTCCACCATCTGCGAGACGAGAATGCCATCGCTGGGACGAAGACCGGCTTCCGGGTCACAAGCTGCCATTTTGCCGGCACAGGTGAGGGGTACGGCGACGTCATTGATGTGCATGCCCGGTCGTCCGGCCATGCGAACAGCCTCACGTGCGACGCTGGCATCGCGGCGAGCACCGAGCAGTTCGAGCGGTGTACCCGGAATAATATCTTCACCCAAGTAGGTTGCTACTGAACCCGCGCCCAGACAATCGACCAGCGGTTCTTGGGCGCACGAGAGCAAAATCTTGGGGTGATACTTTTCGGAAGCAGGTGTGCCGGTGGGGCCAGAATGCATGATGGCCGGAGTTGGATCCTCGACACCACGATGGCGCATGACCACGGCATCTTTGCCTGTTCCCAGAGTAACGGATGAAGGCGCCATGGCGAGGATCTCCAATACCTCATCACGGCTAAAGAGGATTTGGCGCTCAGTGGATTGGCAATAAGCACCGAACTCGACGAAAAGGTCTAATCCCGCCTGAAATACGCGGTCGGCCATATCGTCATCAGCAGGCACCAGGGTATTGGCATCGTATTTGATACCATATTCCTTAACCAGCTTTCTGATACGCCTGATCAAAGCCAGTTCGAAGTCTTTTTCCTTAATGTACGGGCCACTTTGTGCCCGTTTCATAATTTCGACTAACCAGTTACTTTGCATAGTTCGCTCCTAGGAAGGGGAGGGTGGGAAAGGTGCAATACGAATTGCGGATTTAGAATTTTGGAACTCGCATTGCGGAATGCGGAATTCGGATTGGGGATTAGAAAGGTTGCCTCATTGACCAATGGCTATTGACCATTAGCCATTGACAATTGCCAGCCCTAGCTGGCCGAGTTCTTGCTTGACCTCTTCGTACATGGCCTGCCACTCGGGGGCAGGACGTAAAGTGACGGGATCGTAAACTTCAGGGAATGGTTTGCCTATGGGACGTTTTTCGAGGGAAGGTTGATACAACGACACCAATTTCTGTACCAATTCATCCGCTTCGCTACGCGAAATACCTGCCGCAGCATGCGCAACTTCAGCCATCCAGCGAGCCTCGAGCCCTGAAACATGGGCGGCATGGGTACCGGCAGCAGAACGAGGCCCAATCAAACCACAAGTGCCCGAAGCAGCCGCCGTGATCGCCATAGCCGCGGTTTCGTAAAGGAGAATCTTGGTGCCCGGCCCGCTTACAGGTGTGATCACGAGATCGGTGAGCAAACGGCTATTGCGGGCCAACGCCTGATGTGCAACGCTGATGGCCTGAATGATCTCGGGCGTGGTGTCGTTATCGAAGAAAGGATGGGCGGGTGAAACCGAGTGGGTATTGGTCATGTAAATCATCTGCAGAAGGATGCTGCCGGCAACAATGGCGATAGCCATACCCTCTTTTCCACCCACAGATCCACCGTAAATGGTGTTGTAGAAGGCATGAATGACGCTGCCGGTGCGCACGAGATGAGCCAGCTTGGTGAGAGCACCGTAGTCGGTCTTGAACTCGGAAATCATGGCGATATGGTGCCAGTCGTTGGGACTGAAACCACCATACGAAGTCGCCGAGAGCTCAGACAGCTCGGATACTGCATTTTCGACACAACCCAGTCCTAAACCCGGCCGGCCGGCGCGACGACAGGCAGCCTTTGTCAACTCGACCTCGTGCCATCCGCCCAAAACCTCCCAGGGGGAGCGACTGCGAATTTCACGGCCATA
>JAADFV010000047.1 GCA_013152695.1 Chloroflexota bacterium
ATTCCTCATGGATGCGTGCCTGGATACGTCGTGCCATAGAGGCTACGGGCTCTGCCACATCACTCATGTCCAAGAAAGCTTCGTCAATGCTGATGGCCTCGACGAGGGGAGTCTCATCACCTAAAATGGCCATCACCTGTTTGGAGATTTCGCTGTAGCGGGTATGCCGGCCGGAGATGACGATGAGCTCGGGACAAAGGCGTAGGGCTTGGGCCATAGGCATGGCTGAGTGAACGCCGAACATGCGGGCGGGATAGGAACAGGAAGCGACAACACCACGCCCCTGGGGACTGCCGCCCACAGCAAAGGGTTTGCCTTGGAGCGAGGGGTCACGCAGCTCTTCCACGGCGCAGAAGAAGGCATCGAGGTCTAAATGGATGATTTTACGAGGCATGCGAGGTTGGGAAAGTGAATCCTGTCATCACTTTCTCCCCTTGGAAATTGAAAACCGGTCTGAAATCAGTCTAGCATAGGGGCGAGAACAGAGCAAGTGCAAGCAGATTTTCTTCTACATGCATCCAAGGGCACTCAAGGGAGTTACGATATGTGACTGATCAGGGCGGCACATTGTGTTTTCTTGTCCAGTAAGGCTTCTGTGTTTGTACTTAGCTGTGACAATAGTCACTGCTAGAGATAAGGGCAAAGCGTATAATTTCAGAGAAGTATGAATTATTTTATCTGGAGGCTGATTTATGTCTGAAGAAACTAATGGCATCATTCTAGTGGCCGTAGATGGCTCACATACAGCACGAAATGCTGCGACTATGGCCATCCAGCTAGCTAAAATCCAGGGTTACGGTATCCATGCCCTGTATGTGGTGGATGAGGCTCTTGCGTTGGTGGCATATTCCGATTTCCATCGCGAATTGACTTTTCGCATCGAGTCTAATGAAGATGACGGGCCAATGGCACTCTTGGAGACACAAGGTGCTTTGGCTCTAGAAGAAATCAAGATTATGGCAAAGGAGTCAGGCGTGCCAGTGGAGACAGAAATGCTTCTGGGCAATGTGGAGGACTTGATTCTAGATCGGGCCCAGAGAGCCTTGATGGTGGCGATAGGTCGTCGCGGTAATCGTCATGCAGATAAGCCCGAACATTTGGGCGCGCATTTTTGGCAGGTGGCGCATCGGGCATCTGTCCCTGTTCTTGCGGGAGGGGACATCGCGCCTGAACGGGTACAGAGGCTTTTGCTTACTTTTACGGGAAACGAGCCCTCGTTAAAGGCCATGCAGCGGGTGTCTGTGTGGCAACGAGACTTGGACGCTGAGGTCATCGTAGTTTTTACGGGTGACCCCAGTGATGCTCAAGCTCAAGAGTGGCAGGAGCAGGTGATGGATCGGGTTGCAAAAAAAGATCGAAGTCACTATCATTTCCTACGACGACCGGAGCGGCAGGCTGAGGCCCTGTTGGCGGTAGCCAAGGAAGAGGATATAGATTTCATCGTTGTAAGTGAACATCATCGCCCCTTAGCCTTACTGGATGAGCTACTGGGTAGTCCTATGGACAGAGTTCTGCAACAAACGCGATTGCCGGTTATCATTGTGCGATAAGGAGGATTGTCTTATGCCTGGAAAGCGACAGCATCAGTTAATATTCGATTCGATTTTGTTGGGCGTTGTCGGTGCCTTGGCGGCACAGGTGTTCATGCTACTCTTGCACTGGGCTCAAGCGATCTTTCTGGGCTTTGCACAGTACCAACCACCGGGCCTGCCTGAGGAGGGGGGGATGTTGAGGGAGGTGGTCGGGCCCCATGGTCTATGGTTGATTCCGGTGGTGACGACCATCGGCGGTTTGATTTCAGGCCTGCTGGTCTATACTTTTGCACCTGAGGCCGAAGGACACGGTACCGATACCGCCGTGAAGGCATATCACTTCGCAGAAGGATTCATTCGTGGTCGCGTCTCACCTTTGAAGGCGGTGGCCTCGGCTATTACCATTGGTTCGGGGGGAGCAGCCGGTCGTGAGGGGCCGACGGCGCTCATTAGTGCAGGTATTGGCTCCATTTATGCCACGCTTTTCCACCGCCCGGCAGAGGAACGTCGTCTACTGGTGCTTATGGGCATGGCTGCGGGTCTGGCGGCAATATTTCGTTCGCCGGTGGGCACTGCTTTCTTTGCCATCGAAGTGCTTTACTCGGATATGGAGTTCGAGGCCTTTGCCCTGCTCTATGTGATGTTGGCATCTATTGTTGCCTACACGATTAATGGTCTGTTTGTAGGCTTCGATCCCCTGTTTACTGTGCCTACGATGGCCATGCCTGCCTTCGGTGATTATTTTTGGTATATTTTGTTAGGTCTTGTGGCGGGTGTCGTTGCTGCCATGCTCCCTTCTATTTTTTATTACACGCGCGACGCCTTTCATGCCATCCCCATCCCCCCGCATATCAAGCCTGCCATTGGCGGGCTGTTGTTAGGTCTTATGGCCGTGTGGCTGCCGCAAGTCTTGGGCGGCGGCTATGGCTGGATTCAGCTGGCAATCGATGGCAAGCTGATGCTGGGAACCATGGCGATTCTAGTGTTAGCAAAAATGATCGCCATGGCTCTGACCGTGTCATCGGGCGGCTCGGGCGGCGTATTTGCTCCCGGATTGTATGTAGGGGCGATGTTAGGTGGCAGCCTGGCTGCGATTTTCCATCTTCCCGCAGCTGCGTTCGTGGTTGTGGGGATGGCGGCGGTTTTTGGGGGAGCAGCACGAGTGCCCATTGCTACGTTGCTCATGGTCACAGAGATGACGGGTGGTTATCATCTGCTGGTAGCGGCGGCCTTGGCCGTTTCCATCAGCTACATCGTGGAGGTGCTGCTTACGGCGAAACTGAAATATAACAGTCTGTACGAAGCTCAAGTGGAAGGCCGTGAGGATTCTCCTGCTCACCACGGCGACTACCTCAAAGCGGCATTACACATTCTTCGCAATCATAACATATCCCTTTCGGGCGAGGGAGAGTGGGTCAATTTAGACCGCCTGTTGGCCACCGGCATTCCCATCGATCTGGAAGATGACAAGCAATTGCGTCTGGGACGATTGGCAGAAAAAAGTCCCCTTGTCAACCAGCGTGTGCGCGATCTTTTAGACCTGCTACCCCAAGATTTGAAGGATGAAGTGAGGGTGTCGGCCATCTTCCGTGAACGACACACCCTAATCCCTTATGGCGATCTTGCCTTCAAGCCAGGCGATCGCGTGTTATTCATTGCCACACCTCGAGCCTGGAAAGCCTTGGAAGAGCATTTCCAATTCGATTATCGGCCAATCTAAATACAGAAAAGGTCTATTCTCCTAATCCAGATAAGCCGGAACCAGGAAGGCAAGACCAGGAGATGGGTAGACCGGTAAACCTGTAAACCAGAATTGAAAACGACACCTCGCCGCACTCTCCCGTCTCCCTCCCATTGCGGGTTCAAGTCCTGCTCCGGCGAAACCTTCTTGCTTAGGTGGCTAAAATCTGATTAGCGAGGTACAAAAGAGGGGCTAGCGGATGTGTAGAGGCTTTCCGCTAGCCCCTTTTTACTACTTTTGCCGCAGGCCGCCTAAAATCCAGCGGTCGATTAGCTTTTTCTCTTTCGAGGTCAATTCCAGTTCTGCGTCTTCGCAGCGGGTGAGGACGCTGTTGCGATAAACGCGAGCCAGGCGCAGAGGGGTGTCACGCTTGCTAAAGCGGTGTTTAGCATAAGTAATGCCCTTGAGCACAAAGGATACAGCGGAACGCGAGATAGATTCTCCGCGCTCGATGCACAGATCTCGTACGGCCTTAGAGGTAGTCGTCAGGTTGTAGGGGTGTTTGCTCAAATGCTCTGCCAAAGCTGTAAAGAGGACGGCATGTTGGTGGGGGGTCAGATTGGGAATACCGGTGATCTGCGTGACACGCTCGACAAATTCTGCCAGTTCTGGATCGACTTTGTCTTCGGCCTGTGTCGGCTCTTCACGCGGAAGCTCGTGGCGCTGGGGGTCGTAGAGAAAGCCGGGAGAAGGCGAAGTGGCAATTTCGAAGGGGAGATTGTCGTAGCTTTGTAGCAGGTTTTTGAAAGTACCGGCACCCAGCCAGTGTGATTCCAGCACCTGTTGTCCGACAGTGTTGATCACGTCATGAGCAGCTTTCGCCATGAGAATGGGTTCATCGGCGGCGGTGACCAATTGCTTGACGCGTTCTAAAATACGGCGACGCATGGCGTCCTCTTTGTTGGGGGCACTGCGCTCGTTTGTCTTTGTGCGTGCTCGCGCCCGTTTGGGCACCGAAACCAATACGCGCC
This sequence comes from Chloroflexota bacterium, assembly GCA_013152695.1. The sequence continues at coordinate 4,245 of JAADFV010000047.1, forward strand.
AGGGGTCTCCCTCGGCAATCTGCAGGTCGGGCCGGCGCCGGGTCAAACTTGTGGTGAGGGCGCGAAGGGAAAAGTAGCCGAGCCAGTTGCTATCTCGCCGAAATTCCGGAAATTCGCGCAAAAGGCGAGGGAGCTGCGTGGCAAGAATTTCACCATTAGCACTGGCTTCGGCATAGAGTTTGTTGGCCATGGCGTCGAGTAGTTCGGGTGTGGCCGTAACTGCAACCTGTGGTGCTCCTTCTTGACGTTTGCGGTCTTCTTTGGAAGCAAGGGCGTATTCGATGAAGACGTCTTCGCTGATGACAAGATCGCTAGCCGCGATGTAGGCGGGTGAGGCCGGTCCTGCGGCGAGGATGGTAGCTTTGCGGCCATGGGCGCGCAACCGTAGTAGAACAGGGGTGAAATCGGAATCGCCGGAGAGAATGATAAATTCGTCGAAATGTGTCTTGTGCTCCAGGGTATCGATGATATCCATAACCATGTAGATATCAGCGCTGTTTTTGCCCTGGGAGGTGAGTGATGGGCAGTCCACGACAGAGAATGCCGAACGTGTAAAATAGGGGCGATAGCGATGAAAGTCGCGGGGGTTGAGGTAGCAGCGGCGAATAAGGATGTTGCGCTTGGGTTGGAGGGCATGAGGTGCCCCGTTGTTTCCTTCGAGTCCGGGCATGCCGTCCTCTAGCCATTTCAACCAGTCGGCTGGTTTGCTGGCAAATACTTCGGCAGCATATTCGTCCAATTGACGAAGCCCTAAATAAATGTTGTCGAAATCGACAAAGAGGGCTGCTTTCAGGGGAGGGTGTTGTGTTTCAGTCATAATAATTGTGTGTTGAAAAGTAAGATGCCAGACGCCTGCGTGACGTCTGACATCATGATACTAGCTTTGGCGCCGAATGCCAACCGTAAGCGAAGCACCGTCGATTTTATGTTGTTCGACATAAGCATCGTCGGGTGGCGATTCCAGGCGCAGTTGATCGCTGAGGGTTTCTGCCTGGATGTAGGTGCTCCAGGCGGAGATCGTTTCAGCCAGTTCGGGGTCGGAGGTTTGGCACCAGGTTATGATGTGATCTTCGATGTTGAAGTCAGCATTTTTACGCATGTTCTGGATGCGGCGCACGACTTCGCGGGCACGGCCTTCGGCGATGAGTTCGGGGGTGAGGACGGCATCGATGCCGACAGTGACGACCTTGTCGGCGGCGACGGCTAGGCCCTCGGCGGGGTGGGTCTTTACCAGGATTTCTTCCGGCAAAAGTTCCAGTTCACGGCCATCGATGGTTAGTATCACCGGCTCTCCGGCCTGAACCCGAGCAACAACCTCCTCGACCGGCAGCGCGGCGAGAGCAGCACGGGCTTTGGGGAAGTCTTTGCCCAGCTTGGGGCCAAGAAGACGGTTGTTGGGAAGGATGCTGTATGAGACCAGTCGGCCGGGGTCTGAGACAAATTCGATGGCTTTGACATTGAGTTCGTCGGCGATGATGTCGAGAATGTCTGGGCCCAGGGTTTGGCGGCCGGCCTGGACATGGACGAGGATTTTAGCGAGGGGCTGGCGCACGCGTAGATTGGCATTACTGCGGGCACTGAGTCCCAGGCTGGTGATGCTGCGGGCCAAGGCCATTTGCTCCAGGAGATTGTCATCAACAATGCTGAGATCCGCAGTGGGCCAGATACTGTGATGGACGCTTTCGTAGGCAGCAGGTTGGACAGTGCGTACCAGGTTTTGGTACATGACTTCTGTTACGAAGGGCATGATCGGCGCCAGGGTGCGAATCAACTTGACAAGGACGTGGTAGAGGGTGGCATAGGCCTGCTCCTTGTCGGCGTCGAGCTCGCTTTTCCAGAAACGGCGGCGGCTGCGCCGCACATACCAGTTCGTCAGGTCTTCCAGTAGTGCTTCGAGGGTGAGTGTCGCCGAGAAGGCGTCCGAGTTCTCGAGAGCATCGGTGACACGGGCGACGACCTGGTTGAGACGAGCCAGGATCCAGCGGTCGAGGGGATTGGAGACCGACGGGGTGGGACCTTCAGGGTTGGCAGGATCGAAGTCAGTATTTGAAGGTTGCCAGTCGTCCAGGCGGGCATAGGTGATGAGGAAGTTGTACACGTTCCAGAGGGGGATCAGGACTCGTCGCCGCGCTTCGTCGGCGCGTTGATAGCCAAAGAGGAGGTTGTTCTCGGGTTTGTGGGCGGCATAGAGCCAACGCATGACGTCGACGCCCATTTTGTCGGCAGCCTCGTTGAATTCGATGGCATTTCCCCAGCTTTTGTGCATTTCCCGGCCATCTTCAGCCAGAAGTGAGGCGTAGCCAAAGTTCTGCAAGAAAGGCGGAGAGTTGTCGATGACGGTAGCCATAGCCAGGAGGCTGTAGAACCAGTTACGGAACTGGCCGGGGAATGATTCACTGATCCAGTCGGCTGGATACCATTTTCGCCAGTAATCACGGTCGGTGCGATAGCGCAAGGTGCTGAAGGGAACGATACCGGCATCGAGCCAGGGGTTACCGACATCGGGGATGCGGTGCATGGTGCCACCACAGTGCTCGCATTTAAGCTTGATGTTATCGATAAAGGGGCGATGGGGGGTGTGGCCTTCGAATTCCTCCCAGCCGGCGATCGCTCGTGCTTTCAACTCATGTTCGTCACCGACGACATGGTAATGGCCGCAATCTTCACACATCCAGAAGGGGAGGGCCAGGCCCCAGTAGCGCTTCTTGGAGATCATCCAGTCGTGCATATTGCGCAACCAGTCCAATTCGCGGGCGTGGCCAAATTCCGGAATCCAACGAATCTGGTCGACCACATCCATGATCTGGTAGCGGAGACTGCGTTCCTTTTCTTCAGGTGTGACCTCTTCACGCGGCTTGTCATAAAGTTCGCCCATGCTGATGAACCACTCATCGACAAGGCGGAATACGAGCTCGGTGCCGCAGCGCCAGCAGGTAGGATAACGGTGGGTGTAAGGGGCCACATGGTAGAGAATGCCTTTCTTTTCCAGGTCGGCGAAGATATCGGAGGCGACGTCCGCGACATTACGTCCTGTGAGCCAGGCAAAGGCTTCGGTGAAGCGACTATCCTCGTCAAGCGGGGCAATGATGGGGAAGTCATGTTCCTTGCCGAGTTGGTAGTCCTCGGCACCACAACCGGGGGCAATGTGCACGATGCCGGTGCCTTCGCTTTCTCCCACTTCCTCCCAGAGGATGACCTGATGGACTTCGGCGGCCGTGCGATCTTGGCCGATCTCCAGCTGGGAGAGAGGATGATAACCACCTGGTTTTTGTGCAGCAGGCAGATCGTCGAAAGGCCCATCATACGTCCAGCCTTCCATCTCCCGACCTTTGAGCTCGTCCAGGACTTCGTACTCGCCCTGCAGCATGTGCAGTGTGCCTTTGGAGAGGTAGAGGATTTGACCCTGGTTTTTCACCTTGACATAATCAAGGTCGGGGCCGACGGCAGCAGCTACATTGCTGGTGAGCGTCCAGGGTGTGGTTGTCCAAACGAGCAGAGATTCGCCAGGACGCTCGCGTAAGGGAAGGCGTAAGGTAATACTGCGGTGGGTGACTTCTTTGTAGCCGTCGGTGACGATTTCGTGTTGGCTGATGCCGGTGGCACAGCGGGGACACCAGGGCATGACGTCGGCGCCGCGGTAGAGCCAGCCTTTCTCCCACACCTTTTTGAGGAAGGTCCAGATCATGTAGTTGTTTTCGGTGGAGAAGGTGTAGTAACTCCCGCCCAGCTCGGGTAACCCCAGCCGACCAACAATGCCTTCCACCGTATCGGTGACCGGGCCTTCGGGACCGTCAACAGTGATGTTCTCGGCCGGGCTTTCCAGGAGCTTATCGGCCAGCCAGCGTAGTTGATCCGTGTCGTTCCAATCCATCCAGTATCCTAGGCGAATGGATTGCTCGGTTTGCACGGCAGAATAGCGGAGAACGCGAGCTTTGCAACGGCGCACAAAGGGCTCGAGGCCGTAGGCTTCGATGTCTTTTTTTGATTTGAAGCCGAATTCTTTTTCCACTTCAACTTCGACCCAAAGGCCCTGGCAGTCGAAGCCGTTTTGGTAGCGGAGTTCGCGCCCGCGCATAGACCAATAGCGGTTGTAGATATCTTTGTATGTACGTCCCCAGCCATGATGCACGCCCATGGGGTTGTTGGCAGTAATGGGGCCGTCGATGAAAGACCATTTCGGTTGGCCTTTACGCAGTTGTCGCAATTTATTGAAGGCGTCTGTTTTTTTCCAGAAATCGAGGACTTCATGCTCCTGTTTGATGAAATCGACGTCAGTAGGGACAGGCTTAAATGGCATAGAGGTTCTCCTCAATTGGGGTTGAAGGGAGTT
>JAADFV010000048.1 GCA_013152695.1 Chloroflexota bacterium
AACAGTATCTCCGGGCCCGGATTTGGCTCTTCCTCCGGGTCGGGCCGCGGGGCTATGTATCGATGCCCGCTCGGGTCCGTATACCGCAGCGGATTGTTTCGTGTATACGCGTACCGGTTCAGGCTCTGCGGGTCGCCGGGGTTGGGGACGTAGGTCGGAGATCAGAGGTCAGCGAGGGCGCCGCCGGTAGAGGGGACGGCGTGGGGGTATGGGGTTGGGAAGGTGCAGGCGGGCGAGGGGGATAGGGGGATGGGGTGAGAGTGGGTACGCCCGAGGCTATTGTAGCAAATGTTCGGCCGGATGCGCCAGGAGGCGGACGTGGGGTGGTTTGGGCTGGCGAGGCCGCGTTGGGGTAAAGGCCTTCTTCCGGGCCCCAGCGCGCGGTAGGGACGACCGGTCGATCGCCCCTACCTTTTCCGCATACACAGTCCGTTCGTTTTCGGACTTTCTAGCGAATTACATCCACGCCCATGTAGGGACGTAACACTTCTGGCACGATCACACTGCCGTCCTCTTGCTGATAGTTTTCGAGGATGGCGATGACCACGCGGGGGAGGGCGAGGCCGGAGCCATTAAGGGTGTAGACATAGCGCGGTTTGGCCTTGGGTTCGGGCCGGTAGCGGATGTTAGCGCGGCGAGCCTGAAAATCGGTGAAGAGAGAACAGGAGCTGACCTCCAGCCACTCTTCTACCCCCGCAGCCCACACCTCCACATCGAACTTGATTGCCGCCACAAAGCTCAGGTCACCGGTACACATCTGCACCACACGGTACGGAATCTTGAGCAGGCGGCAAATGTCCTCGGCATTGTCGAGCAGCGAATCCAGCTCGGCCCGGCCTGTCTCGGGGGTGACGAACTTGACCATTTCGACTTTGTCGAATTGGTGACCACGCTTGATGCCCCGAGTATCCTTGCCCGCGCTCATCTTCTCACGACGGAAGCAGGGCGTGTAAGCTACATGTTTGATGGGCAGTTGGGAGCCGTCCAGAATTTCGTCGCGATAGAGGTTGGTTACCGGTACTTCGGCCGTGGGGATGAGCCAGTAGTCCTCCTCGATGTCTCGATAGAGGTTGTCGCCGAATTTGGGCAGGTTGCCGGTGCCGATCAGGCAGTGCTCGCGCACCATAAAGGGCGGATAGACTTCGGTGTAGCCATGTTGCTGGATATGGACATCGAGCATCCAGGTGATGAGGGCGCGTTGTAGACGGGCGCCCAATCCTTTCATGACATAAAAGCGGCTCCCCCCGAAAGCTTGACGCCCCGCTCGAAATCGAGAATATCCAGTGCTTCGCCGATTTCCCAGTGCGGCTTGGGCGTGAAGGAGAAGGTCGGAAGCTCTCCGACGACCTTGGTGACAACGTTTTCGCTGTCGTCCTTGCCCACGGGTACTTCGGGCAGGGGCAGATTGGGGATATTCAGCATGGCCCAGTGCAGATCTGCTTCCACCTGCTTCAGCTCTCCTTCCAGGGCTGCGATTTTTTGGCCAAGTTCAGCCATGCGCTGCTTCTGGGCCTCTGCTTCCTCCCGTTTGCCTTCACGCATAAGCGCGCCGATCTGGCGGGAGCCGCTGTTGCGCTCCGCTTTGAGCGCTTCTACTTCCACCAGGATTGCGCGTCGCCGTTCATCCAGACGAATGGCTTCATCTACCGGTGCATCCTCAGCCTGAAGATCGATCATGGCCTGACGTACGCGTTCTGGTTGTTCACGTAAAAGTCGGATGTCGAGCATGGCTAAGCCTCCAATAAAAAATGAATAGAATATAAAAACGCCCCTCATCACCAGGACGAGGGGCGCGCTCGTGGTGCCACCTGGATTCGTTGCGGCTTTGCAGCACGCAACCTCAGCAGGAAACGCAGGTTTCCTCCGTCGTTAACGGGACGACCGGCCCAACTTACTCAACCTATCGAGATAGGGGTTCGGCTGGGCAACTCGAGAGGGGATTTCGTTCAGCTTACATCATTGCCTTGCAGCAACCGGCAACTCTCTGAGATGCGATTCTGAACTACTCGTCTCTGTCTTCGTTGTTCCTTTGCGATTGCCTGCAAGGATATCATAGACCTTATTCATTCGTCAAAAGAGCCAGCGGTGGGTGCGCCACCAATCCTTTTGCGAGCGGGGATCCATGAATCTACCAGAGTCACGAATCGCCACCAAAATCGCATCGCCGCGAGCACGGCCCAGGGCTTGCCCCTTTGTCAAAGCCGGTAACTGCGCCCTTCCCTCCTCATCGAGATTACGATACAGGGCCAATAACGACGGCTCCACGCAGAGACTGCTGAAGTGGATGGTATAGCCATAGACGACATTGTCTTCACGCGTGTATTTCAGGGTGAGTTGTTGTTCATCTGCGTAGAGCACCAAAGCCTGGTAGTCGTCTTCCAGGCTATACCCTGATTCCGGGGCGTAAAGGATTTCGCCCGGGGTGACGGCCAGGGCGGCCAGAGTGACTTCGGGCGAGGATAGGGGCGCGCCGCGGCAATTACAATTCCAGTCCCAATCATAAACCTGATACACACCGGCAAATTGAGCCAGACGCTGGTCGCCAAAGAGAGTAAAGAGCTGGGGTGCAAGCACGTCGGTGGGGCCATCGATCCACACCAGATTACGTTCTGCCTCCACCGCGGTATAGCCACGCAAAGCCAGATTCAGATCGGCATGTTGCACAGCCGGCCGATCGCTGGGAGGGGGTAGCACCTGCAAGCTGTGATATTGGCTGTTCGGAATAGGCGCACAGGTCTGTGCTGGCGGCGTGAAGGTCTGGCCGATCAGGGGAAGATAAAGGTGGGGTTTGGCGGGAGGGGGCGAGGTCGTCGGTGTTGCCTGAGGCGTAGTACCCTGCGCCTGGACAGGCATCAGCCCCCAGCTTGCCAACATGACGGAGGCGAGGAGGACGAGGATTGAAATTCGTGTGTTGTGTTTCATAAGTGATTCTCCCACCATGCCCACCAGCGGCCGAACGACCCGCGGAGCCCGGGCGCTACACGCTCGTTGCCTTCCACCATCCGTCGCGCTTCTTCCGCGTGACAAAGGTAGATACCAGCTACTTCACCGTCGGCAAAACGCAAGTGGGCCAATCCCCAAGGACTGAGCTCACCGGCGTATAGCTGGTTGATCTGGCGATTATAAATAGGTAGGTCTCCCTCCTTCACATCATAGCGTTCATAAGGCGTACCAATACGTACTAGTCCTGAGCCCAGCCATACCTCTATCTCGGCCGTCGCTAGGCCAAGCTCTTCCTCGGTTTCGCTCAGTACACCGTCCATCCAATCTTGCCCGGCTTTAAGATGTCCACCTACGGTCGTATCGAACAGTAAGGGCCAGGTATCTTTGTTACGAGCTCGCATTTGTAAGAGGAGCAGCCCTTGTGGGCTCGTGAAATAGACATGTACCACGCGGTGGCGCAAACCCGTCAGATGGCAGAACCAGCGCGGGGCAGTGATGCCAAGGGGGTTTCCGGCGGCGTCGACAATATCGAATTGTTCTTCGTCAGGGCGAGAGGGACGGTCGAGTCGTTGGCGCCATTGAGCCAGAACTTCTGTAATTTCGGCCGGCGTAGCAGTGTCACCGCCCTGCCAGCGTTCATTCCATAGAGCAAGTTCTGCACGCCAGGCAGGATGGATAGGGTAAGGGATTGGAGACATGAGTGGAGGTTGGGAAACTGTGTATATGATGTTTTACGATTACGGCCGACATTTGTCAAGCTGACTTAACACGAAAATGAACCCCAGCACCTCATCACTTTGGATGTAGATGCTGCCCCCGCAATGCCTGCAAAAATAAGAGGGTACGTTTCGAAATGGGGCACGTCCCCCTCCCTGTCCCCAGCCGCATCCGTGACGCGGCAAGGAACTAAATTTTAGGCGTGTACTTAGCATCCGGCCAGTAAGTCGGAGGGGGTGAACAGTAGGATGTTTTCTTCGTCGGCCGCCAGCGCTTGCAGGGCCGCGGTGAAGCCTTGTTTGGCAAATAGCGTGTACACGATTCGTTGCCACGGTCCGCCGGGCAATAGCGATGCCTTCCTTTTCAACTCCTCCAGCACATTGATTCCCACCGGCCGTTTCGTCCACTTGCATTCCCCCACCAATAGTTCTTTGTTACGGTCGTCCAGCGCCACCAGGTCGATTTCGCCCTGCGGTGACCACCAGCGTCCCACGCGGGTGGGCGTCATGGGTAATCTCCCCTGTTGTGCCTGTCTGGAGATGAACCACTGCGCGGCTTGCTCAAAGGCCTTCGCCACAAATTGATCTAACTGGAGACGTACTTTTTCAGCCAGGATTGCATCCACATACCCTAGTTCCAGTCGATCCCGGAAGGGATGGACAAAGCGAAACCAAAAACGCAGGAAAGGATCCTGGATGCCATAGATGCCTTTGCGGCTTTTTTCCGGTCGCGTTTCGGTGATTGGCACTTGTCGTTCGACAATCCCCAGGGAACGCAACACATCCAGGTATTTGCCCACACTGGATAGCGGCAGATGGGCCGCCTGGCCGATCTCGTTTCGTCGGGTGCGACCATGGGCGATGGCCTGCAGGATCGAAAAATAGTTTCTCGGCTCCCGCAATTCCTCCATCAGTAAGAGCCGTGGTTCGTCATACAACAACGAACGGGGATGCAAAATGTGATTCTGCACGTTGTCAAGCACAGGCTGCCTATCGTCGAAAGTTTCCAAATAGTAAGGAATGCCGCCCAAGATGGCCCAAGTTTCCAAAGCTTGAATCGTATCATAGGCAGGTACGAACTGCGCTGCCGCGACCAAATCTAATGGATCAAGCCGCCAGCTCCCCGTCCGCCGACCGTACAGGGGTGCCCCGTAACTCAACACCTCTCGCTCCATCATACCCACGTACGAGCCGCACAAGATCAAGAAGATGTTACTGCGCTTGAGAGTAGTGTCCCAGACTTTCTGCAGGATGGATGGGATAGCCTGATTGCCGCCTGTCAGATAAGTAAACTCATCGAGCACCACCACCGGCCGGCCGGGCAATGCAGCCATTTGCTCGAAAGCGCTATCCCAGGAGGGAAACACCAGCCCCGTGGACGAGAGACCCTGAAAAGCCAAAATCTGTTCGGAAAAACGAGCCAATTGGGACTCGTCGGAGGCAGTGGTGGCGATAAAAAAGACGTGTGCTTTATCCTGACAGAAGACGCGCAACAACTCCGTTTTACCCACGCGGCGGCGACCGTAGACAACAAATAATTCCGCCCGCCCTGAGCGGTAATGTTCTTCGAGAAAAGCCAACTCTTCTTTTCTATTCACGAACATGCTTGTGCTCCTTTTAGTTACTCGTGAGTACGTTACTCATAAGTAGTGTATCATAACTGGTTATTTTAGCGTAAAGCAGAGAGATTGGAAGCTGGGAAATTGATTTACATTTTCTCTTTCGCTCCGATCTCCCAGTGCCCTCCCATGTTTGACCCGAAGACTTATTAACGGTAAAAAAACTTTGCAATGACCTTTCGTCTAGTTCCTTTGAGCGTTCAACGTCCATGCCTCAAACCACCAGTAAAGAAATCCGTGAAGCCTTCCTCCGCTATTTCGAGGAACACCAACATCAACGCCTCCCCAGCTCCTCTCTGATTCCCTACAACGATGACACTCTGCTCCTGACCAACGCCGGCATGGTGCAGTTCAAAGATGTCTTTTTAGGACCGGAAAAGCGCCCCTACACTCGTGCCACGACCGCCCAAAAACGTATACGCGTTTCGGGCAAGCACAATGACCTCGAAAATGTGGGGCCCTCGCCGGGAAGTTAGGTTTTTCTTTACTTTTACCCTGCATAATCTTGCTCACGCCATCCCTGCATTATTGCCCAGCTCAATCCTCTGAATAGTGGCGACCTTCCGCAATGAAGGCGACAATTTCATCGCTACTGACACCCAGATCGATGCCTTCGACATCCAGCGGTGAGGCGGTTTGTTTTGCCGGGATGAGGAGAAAAACCTGACCGTCCCGGCGCTTGATGCGTACCTCTCCCTCGTTTAGAGCTTTATCCAGCAAAGAGGCGAGGTTTTGGCGTGCCTGAGAATATGTGACAGTAGTGCTCATAGGGTTACCTCCAGAATTTTGACGCCATACTGTCTTGCCTGATGTCGTAAGGTTTTGTCCAGCGTTAACAGTGGTGCTCGATATTTTTCGGCGGTGTGAATCAAATAGGCATCGTAGGCGTAAATGGCAAGTTGATCAGCGATTTCGATTGAGGCGAGTAAGTCAACCTCAACAAAACGGATAGGAATGCTTTGGTAAATGGCCAGGGCAGTCAGGGCCTGGGACAGACTGATACGATCTCGTTTTAGCATGGCCGAAAAAGCATTGCCAATCTCGAAATGAATGGACAGCGGCGCAATCAGGTCTGCGCCCACGGTTAGTTCGAGCAAGATTTCTTTTTCGGGTTCATTGGCAATGACAGCGATGATCGCGGAAGCATCGATGACAACTTGCATAGTGACTCCTGGACGATTGTACAAATGTACAAGTATTATAACACTCGACTTTACTAAAAACAAATTTTTCCCCGAAGGCCAAACCACCATTCTTCGTCAGTGGCGACTGCTTTGCTGACGACAGGCTTTCTTACCCCTCCGTAAGTGTGTAGTTTAGGTGCCATGCGTCACACAGCCTCACGTTCTACGTCTGTTTGAACTTTCTCCCATGTTTGACCCTAGACCTCATCGACGGTAAAATAAAACTTTGCAATGACCCTTCGTCTATTTCCTTTGAGCGTTCAATGACCATGCCTCCAACCACCAGTGAAGAAATCCGTGAAGCCTTCCTCCGCTATTTCGAGGAACACCAACATCAACGCGTCCCCAGCTCCTCTCTGATTCCCTACAACGATGACACCCTGCTCCTGACCAACGCCGGCATGGTGCAGTTCAAAGATGTCTTTTTAGGACTGGAAAAACGCCCCTACACTCGTGCCACGACCGCCCAAAAATGTATGCGCGTTTCGGGCAAACACAACGACCTCGAAAATGTGGGGCCCTCACCGCGGCATCACACCTTTTTCGAGATGCTCGGCAATTTCAGCTTTGGTGATTACTTCAAACGTGAGGCAATCCGTTACGCGTACGAATTTCTCACGGACGTGATGGGCTTGGACCCCGAGCGTCTGTATTACACCGTCTATCTCGATGACGACGACGCCTACAACTTCTGGACGCAAGAAATAGGCATCGACCCCGCCCGCGTCTATCGCATGGGCGAAAAGACCAATTTCTGGTCGATGGGCGATGTTGGTCCCTGTGGCCCCACCAGTGAAATTCATTATGATTGGGGCGCCGAGGCCTGCACTTGCGGGGATCCCAACTGCTCGGTGCTTTTGGATAACGACTGTGATCGTTGGTTGGAAGTGTGGAACCTGGTTTTTATGCAATTCAACCAGGATGCGGAAGGGAAGCGTACGCCTTTACCCAAAACCGGCGTTGATACGGGCATGGGCCTGGAACGCATCGTTAGCGTAGTGCAAAACACGCCTGTCAATTATGACAATGATCTTTTTGTGCCGATTATGGCTCATATTCAATCCCTGTTAGGACACAGCGACGCTGAGCGGGTTCAGCACCAAGTAGGCTATCGCGTCATCGCCGATCATGCCCGCGCTGCTGCTTTCCTCATCGCCGATGGTGTGCGCCCCGGAGCAACAGGCCCGGGTTATGTCCTGCGCATGGTCATCCGTCGCGCCCATCGCTTCGGCCGCAAGATCGGCTTCGATAAACCGTTCATCACCCAGGTGTGTGATGCTGTGATCGAGAAGATGGGGGATGTCTATCCGGAACTACGGCTGCGGCGCCAGTGGATTCATGCCACAGTCACCCAGGAAGAGGAACAGTTCATCGCCACTCTGGATCGGGCCTTGGGTGAGCTGGAACAGGCTTTGGCCCGTTTACAGGAACAGGGTGAGCATGTCCTGCCGGGAGAAATCGCCTTTGATCTCAAATCGACCCATGGTCTGCCTTTCGAGGTCACACGTGACATCTGTCAGGAACGAGGTTTCGGCGTGGATGAAGAGGCTTATCTCGCCGCTGATGAAGCCCATCGTCGCCTTAGCCAAGGTAGGCTGAACGCAGCCGTTTATGCCAAAGGCGCCGAAATCTACACCGCCGCCCTCGATGCTTTGCTCCGCCGCGGTTTTCTTTCCGATAGTGGTGTTCGCCACGATCCCTACGGCGCCCTTACTCGCTCCACCCAGCTCCTGGGCATCCTTGTCGAGGGGAAGCTGGTAGAGAGGGCGGAAGCCGGGCAGGAAGTAGACCTGATCCTGGCCGAAACGCCCTTCTACATCGAAGCCGGTGGGCAGGTGAGCGACACCGGCGAAATCGTGGGTGAGGGCTGGCGCGCCCGCGTAAACGATGTACGCCGTCCTATTCCCGGCTTGATCCTGCATCGCGCCGTCCTTGAAAGCGGCCATGCTCAGGTCGGCGCTGCTGTGATCGCGCGAGTCGATAGCCGGCGTCGCTGGGATATCATGCGCAATCACACTGCGACCCATCTTCTTCATCGTGTTTTACGTAATCTTTTGGGTGAGCATGTGGAGCAGGCCGGTTCATTGGTGGCGCCCGATCGTCTCCGCTTTGACTTTCGTTATGATGCCGCCCTCAGCGAAGACGAATTGCATCAGATCACCGATAGCGTCAATGCTGCCATCCTCGCTAATTATCCCGTGCAGATTAGCTGGAAGCCGATTCAAGAAGCGCTTACCGAAGGTGCCACGGCTCTCTTTGGCGAAAAATACGGGGATGTCGTGCGCACCGTACGTGTGGGTGACGAAGATAATACCTGGAGTTATGAACTCTGTGGTGGCACCCATGTCGAAAATACCTCCCAAATCGGCTCATTCTTTATCACCAGCGAAGGATCGGTCTCTGCCGGTGTACGACGTATCGAAGCTGTGACCGGCTTTGGTGCCGAAGAATATGCTCTCGACCGCATTTTTACCCTCGAACATGTTGCCCGCCACTTGCATGTCCCCCCCCAGGCGGTCGAAGAAAAAGTAGAGGATTTACAGGCGCAACTTCATACCATGAACCGTGAGTTGCATAAATTGCGCCAACAACTGATGGCACAACAGGCGCGGGAGGTCGTTTCTCAGGCAGAGGAGGTGGCAGGGGTACCTGTCATTGTCACTCGTGTGCAGGCGGCCGATGTCAACGATATGCGCGTCATGGCCGATGATTTGCGCAGCAAGCTGGGCTCTGGTATCGTGGTCTTGGGCGCTATTCTCAACGAGAAACCGATGCTCATTGCTGCTGCCACCAAAGATGTTACCCAAAAGGGAGCCCACGCCGGCAAGCTCGTCAAAGCCCTGGCGGCGCGCATCGGCGGCGGTGGTGGTGGTCGCCCCGACATGGCCCAGGCCGGGGGGCGTGATGCCAGCAAGCTCGATGAGGCCCTGGCCGCAGCACGCGATGAAATCGCCCAACAGCTCTCAGCGTGAATTTATCTGAGCAGTCGCGCCTCTTCGCCCCTGCTCAGCTTTTCTCTTGCCCATGACTTTACACACAATACAACTCGAGGCTCCTGCCACACTTGCCGCGGCTACGGCTGCTTTACGCCAGGCGCAGAAAGGAGATCGGGTTCTTTTACTTTTGCCCGGTGCCGTTGATGAGCTGGCACACGAGGTACGTTTGCAAGTACTGCGGCGCCAGGCGGACGAGCTGGGCGTGCAGGTGGGGTTGGTGAGCGATGACGCCGATGTTCTCTATTTCGCGCGCCGTGCCCGCATCCCCACATTTTCCTCACCCCAACA
>JAADFV010000049.1 GCA_013152695.1 Chloroflexota bacterium
CTCCCTCCTGCTTTCTGCCGCTGCTTCAGCCCACCGGTCTTTCCTGATGTCACGTCTTTTCCAACAACGGGCCTGTTACGGAATTCCTCGCCCCTGCGAATAACCCTGCAAAACTCTCTTCCGTCTCCCGTCTCCCGTCTTCCTCCCTTTACGGGCACGCACTCCCTGCTCCTTGCTTCCTGCTCCCTGCTGCTTTCTGCCGCTGCCTCAGCCCACCTGTCTTTCCTGATGTCACGTCTTTTCCAACAACGGGCCCGTTACAAAATTCCTCGTCCCTACGAATATTCCTTCACGGCACTCTTCCGTCTCCCGTCTTCCACCTTCCGCCTTCCGTCTCCCTCCCCCAATTCCTGACCGATCTGAGGGAATAAACGTGTCCAAAGAGATACATAATTTACTCAAACCTTAAAATTATTCATGAATAGATAAAAGAGACTTGCAAAGTCCTGATAAGTTCGCTATAATGGGGCAAAGTGGTAGATAGTGGTAGATAGTGGTAGAAGCGCCCATGTCTAATCTTGATGATTATTTGACCCCCTCCCCCGATGATAGCCCCATTTTTATGGGAGAATTCTCCCGCGGGCTAGACAGTAAGGGGCGCATTACCTTACCCGCTACCTTCAGGGAGGCGCTAGGAGAAGATTCGGCATATTTGACCCGTGGCTTGGATGGGTGTCTTTTCCTCTTTCCCAGCAAACAATTTCTAGAACTTCGGCAAAAATTACGCTCATTACCATTTACCCAAGAGAAAAGTCGGAGATTGCGCCGCTTGATATTTTCCGGCGCTGCTCCCATTAAACCAGATGGCCAGGGACGTGTCAATCTGCCCCCTTATCTCCGTGACTACGCCCATCTTACAGACACCGTTGTCGTAACCGGCAATGATAGTCACATGGAAATTTGGAATGCCGAACGCTGGGCGGAAATGTGCCAACAGTTCCAGGAGAGTGCTGACCACGCCGAAGCGTGGGACGCCCTCAACATCTAAAGCAACCAACCCTCGGCATTGTCCTTGTCGTGATCACTCCCAGCCACACACCCGTTCTTTTACAAGAAGTCCTCGATACTTTTGCTCCCCAGCCTGGCCAGGATTATATCGACGCAACTCTGGGCGGCGGTGGACACGCAGAAGCCATCCTCCGTGCTACCGCTCCTCAGGGACGACTTTTAGGTCTCGATGCTGATCTTGCTGCCATTCAGCGTGTAAGACAACGGCTGGCTCCTTATGGTGAGCGTGTCACCCTCGTACACAGCAACTTTCGCAATCTGCAAGCGATTGCCGAAGCTCATCATTTCCAGGCAGTCGACGGCATTCTCCTCGATCTCGGTCTCTCCTCCTTCCAACTGGATGAGGGAGAGAGCGGCTTCAGTTTCATGCGTCCAGGACCCCTGGATATGCGCTTCGATCGTAGCAGTGGTCTCGACGCCGCCACCCTGATCAACACCAGCGACGAAAAAGAACTGGCCGACATCATTTACCGCTATGGCGAAGAACGATATGCTCGCCGCATTGCGCGTGCGATCGTACGAGCCCGCCCCCTTCACACCACCCAAGAACTGGCTGAACTCATCCAACGCACCGTTGGCCGGAGCAAACATAGTCGTCTCCACCCCGCCACCCGCACCTTCCAAGCCTTACGCATCTACGTCAATGACGAACTAGGTGCTCTGCAGACGGTACTTCCCCAGGCCGTCGACCTCCTCAAACCGGGTGGTATTCTCATCGTTATCTCCTTCCACAGCCTCGAAGACCGTATTGTCAAGCAATACTTTCGTCAAGAAGCGAAAGATTGCATCTGCCCGCCTCGTACCCCTATTTGCCAATGCCAGCATAAGGCAATCATCAGCGAACTCTATCGCAAAGGACTGACCCCACAACCGGCCGAGCGAGACCTAAACCCTCGCAGCCGGAGTGCCCGTTTGCGGGCGGCGCGCAAACTTCCCCCTGCTTGATCAGCAAAGGTGGCCAACATGCTTCAGCGTTCATCCTTCTCATCCATTCAAAGCCTCCAGGCTGGCGTTCTTCGTCGCAGTACGCGCACCCGGCCCCAACAGGCCCTGCTCAAAATCCTGTTGATAGTGGGGGTTGCCCTGACGCTGAGTCTCTATGTTTATCAAACATCCAAAATTACCGTTGTCACCTATGACATCAGAGACTTACAGAACAACTACGCCCGTTTAGTACGCGAAAACACCAATCTCTTGGCCCAGATCGCTTACGAGCAAAGCGTTCAACAGATGACACGCCGCGCCCTGGCCCAAGGATTCCAACCCGCGGAAGTGATGCACTTCATCTATGCCGATTCAGGCACCGAGACCGAGGATACACGTCGCCCACCCAGCGACGGCGACCTGCGCCCTAATCCCCCACCGCCATCCTCTCCCCCCACCACGCCATGAGCGCCCCTCCCCCTTCCCGCCCAGGCATTTATCGATTACCACCTGACACCTTTAAGCGAGCGAAACAGTCTTCATCCTCCGAAGAGAGCGTACCCAAAAACGTTCACCCCTCCGAAGGTCGTATCAAATCTCTTCTGGGGTTAATTATTCTGTTTGGTGCCCTTCTTGCTGCGCGTTTGATTCTCTACCAGCTTACGGGGTTACCGCCACAGACCGACGCCAGTGGTCGGAACGTTATCGATAAAACCCTTGGTCGTGGTACTATTGCCGATCGCAACGGCCACCCCTTGGCCATTGAATATTTTCAATACAACATCACCGCCGATCCGCTTGGTATTGGCCCTCAAAACTTTGAGGCGATAGCCAAAGCCTACGCCCCGCGCCTCGGCACCACTCCCTCCCAAATTGTTCAAACCCTGGAACAGGCATTGGCAACCAATCCCAATGCCCGTTATGCCATGCTCGCAAGTGGTGTCGGGCCCGAAATCGGCGAATCTATCCGCGCCGAAGGCTATTATACGATTACAGCCAAACCCCTGCCCAAACGCTACTATCCCGAAGGCTTCCTCGCCGCCCCCATCCTGGGCTATGTCGATGCCGATCGCCGCGGCCAGTATGGTCTCGAGCGCAAATACGACTCCTTTTTGCGCGCCTCCACCCGCTTACTCCGCCCCTTTCCCACGCCACAACTGGCGGCTGATCACGACGATCTCAATAACGCCATCACCAATAGCCTCTTCCTTCCCTCTTACGTTCAACACGATCTCATTCTTACCCTCGATCGCTCCCTGCAATACCTGGCCGAGCAGGACCTGAGACAGGGTATCGAACAGTACGAGGCAGATGGGGGCGTAATCATCATCATGGACCCCAAGACCAGCGCCGTCCTGGCCATGGCGAGCTGGCCCACCTTTAACCCCAACACCTATTCCGACTTCGCTGACGACCCAAACATCTTCATCAACCCGGCCATCAACATTATTTATGAGCCGGGTTCGGTGTTCAAGCTCATCACCTATGCCGCCGCTCTTGACAAAGGCGTCATCACCCCCAACACCGTCTATCAAGATGAAGATCTATACGTTTACCAGGAACAGGAAATTCGTAACTGGGACGAACGTAGCCATGGCCGTGTCACCACCACAGAAGCCCTGGCGCAATCACTCAACGTACCCACGGCCAAAATCGCAGTCGATCTTGGGGCCAACGAATTCTACAAAGCCGTAAATCGTTTCGGATTCGGTCAGAACACAGGTATCGAGCTCCTCAACGAACTTCCCGGTATCGTCAAATCTCCTGGGAAAAACGGCTGGTATCCTGGCGACCTTGCCACCAATGCCTTTGGCCAGGGCATCAGTGTCACCCCCTTGCAGATGATTAATGCCGTAGCCGCCATTGCCGCCGGCGGTGTTCGCCACCGAGCCTACATCGTCGAAGGCATCATCAATGAAGGCACCCTTCGTGCTACCGAGCCCCAGGCCCTGAGCCGGGCCATTTCCCCCGAAACAGCCGCAACCCTGACAGAAATGATGGTCACAACCGTAGACAGGATGGCCGGAGCCCGGATCGAAGGTTATCGCATCGCTGGCAAGTCGGGGACAGCAGAAATCCCCTTACCCGGCGGCTACAAAGATGAGCGTACCATCGCCTCCTTCACCGGCTTTTTCCCCGCAGATGACCCCCAATTCGTCGTCCTCATCAAACTCGACCGTCCCAAAACCTCACGCTGGGCCACGCACACTGCCGCTCCCCTCTTCCAGACCGTTGCCCAAGACATCATCAACCTCTGTGGCATTCCCGACGACAGCTCGCGTCAGGCCATCAACACCAGTATGAACTCCCCATGAGCCTCAGGCTAAGCGACCTCTATCTCGGTCTCAGTGGCAAACAATTGCACCCGTCCCTCCGCGGACGGGTCATTTCGCGCTTTGTCATCGATTCGCGCCAGGCGACACCGGGAAGCTGTTTCATCGCTTTTCGCGGCGAAAAGACTGATGGACACCTTTACATCGGTGATGCCATCCAGCGAGGGGCCGCCGCCATTATTGCCGAAAGCGTGCCCCCCTCACTCCAGGCTCCTGTCATCCGCCCGGCCCAAGAACCGGCCCCCGCCCTTGGCGACGATCCCCTCATTTTCCTTGTCCCCAACACCCTCCAGGCTTTGCACCAACTGGCGAAGTACTGGCGCGACCAACATCATCCCACCGTCGTCGGAATCACAGGAAGTGTCGGTAAAACTTCAACCAAGGAACTGGCGGCGGCCGTACTGCGCCAACGCTATCACACCATTTGGAGCCAGGGTAACCTGAACAACGAAATTGGCTTACCTCTCACGCTCTTGCGCCTCGAAGAAGAGCACGAATACGCCGTACTCGAAATGGGCTTCTATGTCGAAGGCGAAATTGCCCAACTATGCCAATTGGCCCGTCCTCAGATCGGGATCATTACCAACATCGGGCCTATTCATTTAGAACGGGCGGGGAGCATGGAAGCCATCTTTCGTGGCAAGTCCGAGCTTATCCAGGCCCTCCCCCCTTCCGGTCGAGCGATTCTCAACTGGGACGATGATTGGGTTCAGAAAATGGCGCCTTTGAGCCAGGCCCCCATCTTCCGCTACGGCCTGAACCCCAAGGCCGATCTCTGGGCCGACCAGATTCAAAGCGCCGGTCTCGAAGGTATTCGCTTTCGCTTCCATCACCGCCGCGCTGACAAAATCGACACTCTTCACGTCCATCTTCCTCTGCTCGGGCGCCACAGCGTCCACACAGCCCTGCGCGCAGCCGCCTTAGGCCTGGTGAGTGACCTTACCTGGGAAGAAATCATTCGCGGCCTCCATGACATCAACGCACAGGTTCGTATCGAAATTACTCCGGGTGTCCATCACAGCACGATCATCGATGACACCTATAACGCAAGCCCCCCTTCCAGCATTGCAGCGCTCAATCTTCTTGCGGACCTGGAGGGACGACGGATCGCCGTCCTTGGCGATATGCTTGAACTTGGGTCCTACGAGGAAACGGGGCACCGTCTGGTGGGTCTAAAGGCCGCCGACGTCGCCGATATCTTGCTCACCATCGGGTCCCGTGCCCGCTGGATTGCAGAAGAGGCGATCGTTGGTGGCCTGGCGGCCTCCCACGTTCACCATTTCGACAGGATTGATGAAGCCTTAAGCGCACTGCAACAACTGATTCAACCTGGCGACCAGATTCTCATCAAAGGCTCACGTGCGGTCGGGATGGAAAAACTGGTTGCTGCCCTTAGCGTTCCTCGCGACACCGTCTGACCCTACCCTCTTCCTCCTTCATGTCCTACCCACTCACCCTCGGCACCCTCGCCTTCTTCCTGGCTGTTATCTGGGGCCAACCCCTGATCCGACTTTTACGCAAATACCAGCTCGGTAAACGCATCCGCATCGAAGGCCCCCAATCCCACCAGAGCAAGGCGGGCACCCCCACCATGGGTGGCATTCTTATCATTTTCCCCGTTCTGCTCATCAACTTAGGTCTCAATTTAGCCAACCTTCTCGGCTTCAACGTCATCGGAGAATCCGTCCTCGTTCCCGTTTTCGCTATGCTCAGTTTTGGCCTACTCGGCTTCCTGGATGATCTGGCAGGCATTCGCCGCCGCCGAGGCGATGCGCAAGGTTTCCTGGCGCGCTCGAAATTTCCCATTCAAGTTTTATTTGCCGCCATCCTCGCTCTTGTCATGTATTGGCGCCTCGACCTCCACAGCATAGCCATTCCCACCGTTCCCGACCGGATCAATATCGGATTTTGGTGGGTACCCATTGCCATCTTCACCATCACCGCCACAGCCAATGCTGTCAATCTTACGGATGGTCTCGACGGCCTCGCCGGTTCCATTGCCACCGTCTGCTTTGCCGCTTATGGCGGAATCGCCTATCTGCAAGGTCAGGTATGGCTGACCGCTTTCTGCTTCACTACCGTCGGCGCCATCTTCGCCTTTCTCTGGTTCAACGCCTATCCGGCACAGCTCTTTATGGGTGACACCGGCTCCCTGGCCCTGGGGGCTACTCTGGGCGTCGTTGCACTCATGAGCGGCCAGTGGCTATTGCTCCCCATTATCGGCTTTCCCTTTCTGGCAGAAACCCTATCCGTCATCATTCAGGTCCTCTCCGCCAAGCTCAGTCGCCGCTTTTTGGGCCGAGACATCCGCCCCTTCAAAATGAGCCCTCTTCATCATCATTTCGAACTCATTGGCTGGTCTGAAACCCATGTTACCCAGCGATTCTTCCTGATCGGTCTTCTCTCCGGCATGCTTGGCATCGCCTTAGCTCTGCTCTAACTGCTATGAACGCCGATTTTACTGGCCAGACCATTCTCGTCATCGGACTTGCCCGCGAAGGCGCCGTTGCCTGTCGCTGGCTGGCCAGAGAGGGCGCCCATGTCATTGCCAGCGATGTACGTCATCCCGATGCCCTCAAATCGGTTGTTCGAGACCTCTCCACTCTTCCCATTCGTTTTCATTTCGGCCCGCAAACACCCGACCTTCTTGCCGGTATCGATGGCCTGGTCGTCAGTCCCGGCGTTCCCCAAGACATTCCCATTCTGCAAGAAGCACGCAAACTTCGTCTGCCCCTGAGTAGTGAAACTCGCCTTTTTGCCCAACGCTGCCCTGCTCCTATCCTCGGCATCACCGGCTCCAGTGGTAAAACGACCACATCCACCCTTACGGCCGAAATACTCAAAGCCAGCAAGTTGACAACCTGGCTTGGCGGCAATATCGGCACCCCCCTCCTGGCCGAACTCTCTCACATCCAAAGCGATGATCGCGTGGTCATGGAGCTCTCCAGCTTTCAGCTCATTTACTGGGCCCAACAAGAGGAGACCACGGCCCGCCCCTGGCACGATCCTCATGGCCTCAGTCCCCAGATCAGCGCCATTCTCAACATCACGCCCAACCACCTGGACCGCCATCCCTCCATGGCCCACTACATCGCGGCCAAAGCCCAGATTCTTGCTTACCAGACGAGCCAGGACTTTACCGTCCTCAACCTCGATGACCCCTTACTGGCCTCCTGGGCCCAAACCCGCCAAGTTCAGATCGAGGCTGGCCCGGGCCAGCAAGCATGGCGCTTCCCTTTGGCCGCCACGCCCCTCACCTTCAGTCTTACACGACCTCCTCTCGATCAAGGCGCCTGGCTCGACCAAGACCGCCTTACCCTGCGCTGGCAGGGCCGTGAGCACGTCCTCGCCACGAGCGACCAGGTACGTCTGCGTGGTCGCCACAACCTTGCCAACATCCTTGCTGCCATTTGTCTCAGCACAGCAGCCGGCGCTTCCCCCGCCGCCCAGAGCGAAGTCATCCGTAGCTTCAGCGGCGTCGAGCATCGTTTAGAAGAAGTCCGTCGTCACCGTGGCGTCCTTTGGATCAACGACAGCATTGCCACCTCACCCGAGCGGGCCATTGCCGCCCTTCTCAGCTTCGATCAACCCCTTATTTTACTTGCCGGTGGCCGCGACAAGCATCTGCCCTGGGATGCCTGGGCAGCAACCGTGCACCAGCGAGTACGCCAAGTCATCACCTTTGGTGAAGCCGCTCCCCTCATCAGCTCCGTCCTCAGCCCCATCCCCAGCGACAGCCATCTCCAAGCCGTCCACCACGCCCAAAACCTGGCCGAGGCCGTAGAACTGGCCGCCAACCTAGCCCAGGAAGGAGACATCGTTCTTCTTTCTCCGGGTGGCACCAGTTTCGACGCCTATCAAGACTTCGCGGCACGTGGCCGCCACTTTCGTAAGCTGGTCAACGCCCTTTAGTTTTTACTGTCAACACCACCACCCTCCTCCCCCACCCTCGTATCATGAGCCGCAGCACGACTTCATCTCCCGAATTTGACTACACCCTTCTGGTCTTGGTCATGGGACTCATTGCTTTTGGCCTGGTTATGATGTTCAGTGCTTCCTATTCCCTGGCCTACTATTACACAGACAATGCTCTCTATTTCTTTGTCCGCCAACTGATCTGGACAGCATTAGGCTTGGTGGGTATGTTCGTCATGATGAACATCAACTACCGCTTCTGGCAAAAAGCGGCAATTCCTATTGTCGCTCTCTCCCTTGCCAGTCTCGTCCTCGTTCTCTTCGTCGGCAATGCCGAAGGCGGCTCGAC